>CAMCVY010000013.1 GCA_945881995.1 Bifidobacterium breve
ATATCCGTGATGGGACCAAGATCGTGGGTGACCAAGATGATGGTTTTTCCTGCTTCATGTAGATCGGCCAGCGTATCGGCCATGCGAAGTTCACTGTCTGCATCGATACCTGCCGTTGGCTCATCCAAAATCAGTGTGCTGGCTTCGCAGGCCAGGGCCCGGGCCACCATGACGCGACGCTGCTGTCCGCCGGAGAGAGTGTCCAGCCGGTCATTTCGCCGTGACCACAGCCCCACCGTTTCTAGGGCGGCCTGAGTCGCACCCCGCAGGTGTACGTCCCTTGTGAATCGTCGCGATGGCGAGATGCGTGCAGCCATAACCGCTTCTTCCACCGATACCGGAACCGCCGTTTGAGCCATGAGTCTTTGCGGAACGTAGGCGATGGATGACCACTGCGAGAAATGTTCAATGGGTTGTCCGTAGACAGTCAGAGAGCCCAGGGTTAGGGGGAGTAGACCAACCAAACTTCTCAGGAGTGTGGTCTTTCCTGACCCGTTTTCACCAAGGATTGCAACAAAGTCGCCGGCTTCAATGCGAAGACTTATGTCATTGAGTATTCGGTTGCCATCAATTTCTATACTCGCTTTTTCCATGACGAAGGGGGCCAGGGGAGGGACCTGACCCCGCTTCGCGCTGGAACCTAAATTCACTTACAGCCCTGCCCCTTTTTTACATTGCTTAGGTTAGTCCGCATGATGGATAGGTAGTCTTGCGAACTGCCTTGAACGAGCCCTTCAATCGGATCAAGCACGGCGGTGTTGGCACCCGTTTCGGTGGCTACCGTTTCGGCCACCTTGGGATCAACGAGTGTTTCGTAATAGATGGTTTTCACGTCGTTCTCGTTGACAAAGTCTGAAACTTCAGCGACTTTGGCAGCGCTGGGCTCGGTATCAGGAGATAGCCCGCCAATTCCGACTTGTTTGAACTGGTAGCGCTTGACTAGGTAGCCAAAGGCTTCATGGCTTACGACGAGGTCACGGCTTTCGCACGACTTCGTTCCTGCCTTCCAGTCGCTGTCTACCTTTTTCAGTTGAGCTGTCAGTGTGGTGAGGTTGGCAGCGAAGGTTTTGGCCTCGCCCGGATTGAGAGCCGTCAACTTCTTTGTCACGCGCTGGGCCACGGAGATCATTAAGTTTGGGTCAAGCCAAATGTGTGGATCTGCGACGGGGGCACTCTCGCCTTCCTCGCGTGCCTCATCGATTTCCGACTGTGTGGGTGCAAGCGTTGTCAGTCCTTGACCGGCATCGAGGGACGTCTTGCTCGCTTCCTGCTTGACTGCCTCGTCAACGGCGGATTGAAAACCACCCAAGTAGATAACTAGTTGCGCATCACCGATGGCAGCTGTTTGTTGTGGAGTGAGTTCGAGGTCGTGAGGTTCTGCCCCAGGCGGGGTCAGATTGGCGACGGAAACATTGTCACCACCGATTTGCTCAGCGACAAATTGCAGGGGGTAAAACGAAGACACGATGGAGATCGGCTGAGGTGAAGCTGTCTCGGTCGATCCGCACGCCGCGAGGGTGCTGGTTGCAAGAAGTAATCCAACGGAGCCGAGGACAGCCGGTCGAAGCAGGTTCTTATTGGTCATGAAAATCATTATCACTTATGGACCATCGACGTGCTCGTCGGGGTTAGCCAACGATCTGTGAGATTCCTACGCCGGCCACGGCAAGCACGACCAGCAGGCGCAAGAGGCGCCCTTTTGGGGCCACGACGGGCCACGACAGCAGCAGGAGCCAGCCGATAAAGGTGGCCAAAATCAGCAATAGGACCCCGCCCAGGGCTTGTAATCCGCGGCTGGCCTGGGAGCCCAAGAGTAGTCCGCCAACAAGCAGCGCGGTCAGACCGACGACGAAGACCCACCGCGGCAAGGCCGTAATTCGGACCAGCAGGGGCATCGATCGAGCAGCAATGGCGCGAGCCAAGGGGGAGGTGTACTCCGGCGGGGTGTCGGCCGTGCTCACGGTGGCTCCTAGGAATAGGCGAGGCGGGTACGCAATCTAAGCGTGCTCAACACTAGCCTTGCTTTCCTGACGTGCACGGCAACTTGCCGTTGCGCACCGCCGACAGCCAGCCGGATGGAGCACTCATGGCGACCAATCGCGTAGACGCAATCGTTTCCCTGTCCAAGCGCCGCGGATTTGTTTATCCCTGTAGCGAGATTTATGGCGGGACCCGCTCCGCCTGGGACTACGGGCCCTTGGGTGTGGAGCTGAAGGAAAACATCAAGCGCCAGTGGTGGCAAACCATGGTTCGCGGTCGCGATGACATTGTCGGTATTGACTCTTCGGTGATCTTGTCGCCGGCTGTGTGGGTGGCCTCGGGCCACGTCAACGCATTCGTTGACCCACTGACGGAATGCTTGTCGTGTCACAAGCGCTTTCGTGCGGACCAACTCGAAGAAGAATTTGAAGCGCGCAAGAATCGCAAGCCGGAAAACGGTCTCGCCGACATCCCGTGCCCCAACTGTGGAACCAAGGGGGAGTGGACTGAGCCTCGTGAATTCAACGGGCTGCTGCGCACTCAACTTGGTCCGGTCGAAGACGAATCGGGCATGCACTACCTGCGTCCGGAAACCGCTCAGGGAATCTTCGTCAACTTCGCTAACGTGCAGGGAAGTTCGCGTAAGAAGCCACCGTTTGGCATTGGTCAGATCGGTAAATCGTTCCGTAACGAAATTACGCCCGGCAACTTTATCTTCCGCACCCGTGAGTTCGAGCAAATGGAGATGGAATTCTTCGTTGAGCCAGGAACGGACGAAGAGTGGCACGAGTACTGGCTCAAGGCCCGCTGGGATTGGTACGTGGACCTGGGGATTAACCCAGAAAACCTCCGCTACCTCGAGCACCCTCAAGAAAAACTCTCGCACTACTCCAAGCGCACGGTCGATATTGAGTACCGCTTCCAATTCGGCGGATCAGAATGGGCCGAGCTTGAAGGAATCGCTAACCGCACGGACTTTGACCTCAAGACCCACAGTGAGCACAGCGGTACGGATCTGTCGTACTTCGATCAGGACAAGAACGAGCGCTACTTCCCCTACGTCATCGAACCGGCTGCCGGGCTTACGCGTGCAATGTTCGCCTTCATGCTCGATGCCTATGACGAGGACGAAGCGCCCAACTCCAAGGGTGGTGTCGACAAGCGCGTGGTGATGCGATTCGACAAGCGCATTGCTCCGATCAAGGCTGCAGTATTGCCGCTGTCGCGTAATTCTGACCTGTCACCGAAGGCGCGGGACCTGGCTGCTGAATTGCGCAGGAACTTCTCCATTGATTTTGACGACTCCGGAGCCATTGGCCGCCGGTACCGTCGTCAAGACGAAATCGGTACGCCGTTTTGCATCACGGTCGACTTTGACACGTTGGAAGACAACGCCGTCACCGTTCGCGAGCGGGACAGCATGAGTCAAGAACGTGTGGGGATCGATAATTTGAGTCGCTGGTTAGGCGAACAGTTCCGCGGTTAGTTAGACCTTGATCAAATCGTCGTCGGGGTCGCTTGTGGCAAGTGCCGGCGCCGGAGTCGGCTCCACGTTGGGCTCTTGATCCACGGACTCTTCAATGTTGGGCGCTTCCTCAGGCTTGCGTCCGTTGAGCGAGACATTGGGCAACAAGAACGACGCGCCCAGTCCGATAGTGATGAACCCGGCAGCCACGAACGCTGCAGCCCGTACTGCCTTGGAGTAGCCCTCTGCCGCACCGGCCACGAGGACATCGCCATTGGGCTGAGAACTCAACGTGTTGAAGGAGATTCCGGCTGTAGAGCGCAGTCCTGCGGTGACCTGCTCAGCCACGGCCGGCGTGACCCCACGGTCAGTCAGCGCTGCCGTAGTGCTGCCAAAGCCGGCCAGCAATGTGGCCCCCAGGACCGCAGTGCCAATGGCCGCACCCAGCGCACGCGATGTCGATTGCGCACCTGAAGCTTGTCCGCTTTTATCGGCTGGAACTTGTGAAAGCGAAATGCCCGCGAGTTGAGAAGTAGCAAAACCCACACCAGCACCGTAAACAACGAGAGGTGCAACCAGAGACCATCCGCTTCCGCTAGGAGTGAGCTCCCAACCCAGCCACAAGATGCCAACGACTTCTAAGACCATCCCAATGCGAAGCGCAACGGCCGGTCCAAGTCCGCGGCTTACGCGTACTGCTGCAGCGGTACCAACGAAGGCGCCAAAGGCCAACGTGGCCAAGACTGCGCCAGCTTGTAATGCGGTGTAGCCATAAACAGCTTGTAGGAACAAACTCAATGCGAAGAGCACGCCAAATTCACCCAGGCTCACCAGCAGGCCAACCAAGGTTCCGTAACGGAACGACCGCACCGAATACAGCGAGAGATCAAACAGCACGGGCTTGTCGACGGCAGCGCGGTATTTCTCCCAGAGCAAGAACGAGATGATCAAGCTAATGCCCACAAACAAGGCTGCGGCCGTGGGGGAGACGGCGGAGTAGGTCCAGGTCAGGCCCCCAACAGAGAGCTGATTCAAGGTCTTGATCCAGCCGTAGGCCTGGCCTTCAATGATGCCAAAGGTGATCAAGGCTAGTGCGCTGGTGGCCAAAATGGCGCCCAAAACATCGAGACCATCGCCGGCGTCCGCGTCCTTGCTGTCCGGGATGAACTTCACAGCCAGGATCAAGGTGAAGATTCCAATGGGCGCATTAATGAGGAAGGCCCATTGCCAAGAACTCACACCGATGATCCACCCTCCCAGCAGTGGTCCAATGGCGGAAACGATGCCAATTGTTGAACCCCACACGGCGAAGGCAATTGCACGATCGCGTCCCTTGAAAACGGCATTCACCAGCGAGAGCGATGCAGGCAAGATCATGGCGGCACCGATTCCTTGTGCCACGCGCGCAGTGACAAGTTGTCCCACTGTTTGAGTCAGTGCCACCACAATGCTCGAGGCCGAAAAGATCAACAGTCCAGTGATAAAAATTTTGCGGCGGCCCACCAGGTCAGCCAAGCGCCCCATCAACAGCAACAGTGAGGCAAAGGTCAGGGCATAGGCCGCGTTGACCCACGTAGCGTCCTCAGTGGTTAGTCCAATGTCAGTGCTGATGGCAGGGATGGCGACGTTAGAAATGGTCTGGTTCAAGATTGTTGCCGCGACTCCAAGCGAGACCGCGCCCAAGGCGATCCAGCGCAGGGCGGAGTTCACAGGCTTACCGTCAATTGATTCCAGCGTGGGGGCAGTCACAAATCGCTCCAAAAGTTGTTCAAGTTGCTTTGAGCATAGTGCCCCGCTTGGAACAGTGCTACTTCACCGTACCCTTGGGCAGGGCCAAGACCGGCTCTGGGGCTGGGAAAGCAGGGGTCATGACGCTGATGCTGGGCAGGCACGCCCTAGCCGTCCCCGTCGTCCTGGCGCCCATGGCAGGCATCACCAATGAGGCCTACCGCAGCCTGTGCCGTTCTTTTGCTGCCGACGCCCTGGCTGAGTCCCCGCAGGTGGCGGATGGGCAACCTCCTGGCCTCTTTGTCTCTGAGATGGTCACAGCTCGAGCCCTGGTTGAGCGCGACGAGCGCACGATGCGCATGGTGGCCTTTGCCCCCGATGAATCGCTGCGCTCACTCCAGCTCTATGGCGTTGACCCCAATACGTTGGCGCGCGCAGCCGCCATGGTTCGCGATGAAAACTTGGCCGATCACATTGACCTCAATTTTGGTTGCCCCGTTCCCAAGGTCACGCGCAAGGGCGGCGGATCGGCATTGCCGTACAAGCGCAAGCTCTTTGCTCGCGTTGTTCAGGCTGTTGTTGACAACGCGGGGGACCTTCCCGTCACCGTCAAGATGCGCAAGGGCCTCGATGATGATCACCTGACCTATTTAGAAGCCGGACAGATTGCACAAGACGCTGGTGTTGCCTGGGTTGCGCTCCATGCGCGCACGACGTTGCAGTACTACAGCGGACACGCCGATCTACAAGCCATCGAAAAACTCAAAGCCTCTTTGACTATTCCAGTGTTGGGCAATGGCGATATTTGGGAAGCCACCGACGCAGTGCGCATGATGGAGCACACCGGATGCGACGGGGTAGTGGTCGGCCGTGGATGTTTGGGCCGACCCTGGCTTTTTGCTGACCTGGCCATGGCTTTTTCGGGTGGAAAAGCCCAACCTGCGCCGCAATTGCGGGCCGTGACTGCCGTCATGCTGGACCATTTGGACCGCCTGATCGTGATCTTTGGCGAGTACAGCGGAACGCGCGAAATGCGCAAGCACATGGCCTGGTATCTCAAGGGATTTAGCGTGGCTAGTGCCACCCGATTGGGGATGTCACAGATTGCTAGTCGTGAACAAATGGTCGATCTGATCGCGACGATGGATCTGGATCAATCCTTCAACTCCTCAATCCTGGGATCACCTCGCGGTCGCACACGAGGGGCCAAGCGCATTGCCTTGCCGGAAAATTGGTTAGACGATCGCGATGATGACCGCGTGCCGCTCGGTGCTGACGTCTTGCATTCGGGAGGATGATGTTTGTGAATACCTCAAGGATGAGTTGTGGCTAAAAATCCAGAGCCAGCACCTAAGCCCAAAAAATGGCGATGGTTTCGTCGCCTCTTGGGTTTAGTGATTGCTGTCGCGATTGCCATCCCGCTATTCACCGCGGGAATGGTTTTTGCCACTGCACAAATTGACAATCGTCGTTCCTCGGATGTCATCGTGGTGTTGGGTGCGGCGCAGTTTGATGGGCGCCCGCAAGCGGTGTTGCAAGCTCGCCTCGACCACGCTGAGCGCCTATACAAAGACGGCGTGGCTAAGCGGATCATGACCGTGGGTGGCAAGCAAAAGGGTGATCGGTACACGGAGGCCACGGCTGGGCGAAACGCGTTGATTGCTGCCGGAGTACCGGCTTCAGCGATCATTTCGGTGGGTACTGGGCGTGATACCTACTCTTCTCTGGTCGCAGCCGCAAAGAAGATGGACGCCAAGGGTCTGTGTACTGCGACGCTGGTCAGCGACCCGTGGCACCTGTTGCGCAGCCAAGCCATGGCAAAAGATTTAGGCATGAAGCCGGTTAGCTCACCTAGCCAAAACAGCCCCACCGAAGGAGCGGCAGCCGTTACGCGCTACATCATGCGCGAGACAGCGGCCCGGTTGTATTACGCGGCTAATCAGGCGCGCACGACTAAGCCACTTGTCACCGGTTGTGCCTAGGCTGAACCCGATGACACTCGATACCGGATACACCGACGCCGATCGCGAACGCCGCACCCCCAGTACTGCGTCCACAGCTGTTGGTCGCAGCGAATTCCAGCGTGACCGCGCGCGCGTTTTGCACTCATCGGCATTGCGTCGCCTCGCCGCCAAGACACAAGTCCATGTTGCCTTTGAGGACGACTTCCCGCGCACCCGCTTAACGCACTCGCTGGAGTGTGCACAGATCGGCCGCGAGTTGGGTGCGGGATTGGGCGCTGATCCTGACCTGGTGGATGCCGCGTGTTTGGCCCACGACCTGGGTCACCCACCCTTTGGTCATAACGGGGAAGCCGAACTGCACCGCGTGTCCCAATCGTGTGGCGGATTTGAGGGCAACGCCCAGAGCCTGCGCATCCTGACGCGGTTAGAGATCAAGACCTTTACCCCTGAGGGCGACAACGTGGGACTGAACCTCACGCGCGCCATGCTCGATGCCACGGTCAAGTACCCGTGGGCAGCTGAATCGGATCGCCGCAAGTTCGGGGTCTACGCCGACGATGTTCCAGCCTTTGAATGGATTCGTGCCGGGCGACCAGCATCGGTTGACCCCGAACACCAAAGCTTCGAAGCCCAGATCATGGATTGGGCCGACGATGTGGCCTATTCGGTCCACGACCTCGAGGATGCACTACACGATGGCAGCTTGACCATGGCCATGTTGCGCGATCGCGTTGATCGTTCGGCGTTGCTCGAACTGTGTCGGGATCGCTACGCGCGCGATGTCACTGACGTCGGTGAACTCGAGGCCGCCCTCGAACGTTTACTGGCGTTGTCTTGGTGGCCTGCGGAGTTCGATGGTTCGGCGCGCTCGCTTGGCGCAACAAAGTCGCTGACGAGCAATTTGATTTCCCGCTTTTGTAATGCGTCCGAGACTGCCACGCGCGACGCCTTCGGCGCTGGACCGCTGACTCGCTACAACGCGGATTTGATCGTGCCGCGCGATGTGAGGTTGGAGTGTGCGGTGCTCAAAGCCGCGGCCGCCCGCTACGTGATGGAACGCCCAGGAACCGAAATCCGCTACGCCCGCGAGCGCGAGCTCATCGCCGAACTCATCGATGCGGTCATCGCTGGAGCGCCGGGGACCCTGGATCCGCTGTTCGCTGGCTGGTTCGCCGAAGCCGACTCCGATCAGGCTCGCCTGCGCATTGTGGTGGATCAGGTGGCTACTTTGACCGATACCAGGGCCCAATTGATGCATGCCGCCCTGCTGGGTTCGGCTCGCGCCTAAGATCGCGAGCATGGCTGGTCGAATTCGCGACGAAGATGTCGCCTTGGTGCGCGAGCGCTCCAAGGTCGATGAGGTCGTGGGCGAATACGTAACCCTCAAGCGTGCCGGAGGAGCCAGCCTCAAGGGCCTGTGCCCCTTCCACGACGAGAAGAGCCCGTCCTTCAACGTCAACGCCGCGCGCGGCTACTGGCACTGCTTTGGCTGCGGCGAGGGCGGCGATGTCATTTCGTTCATCATCAAGATGGACCACCTCAGTTTTGCTGAAGCGGTAGAAAAGTTGGCGCATCGATCCGGTGTGCAGTTGCGCTACGAAGAATCCGGAACCGCGCCCAATCGCCAAAAGGGCGAGCGCACTCGGTTAGTCGAAGCCCACGCCGAGGCCGAAAAGTTTTATCAAGCCCAGCTGGCTACTGATCAAGCCAAAACTGGTCGTGACTTCTTGACCGAGCGTGGGTTTGATGCTCAGGCTGCGGCAAGTTTTGGTGTGGGGTATTCACCGCAAGGCTGGGATGGCCTGATCACACACTTGCGCGCCAAGGGATTTCAAGATCGTGAAATCTTGACCGCTGGTTTAGCCGTTGAGGGGCAGCGCGGTTTGTACGACCGATTCCGCGGGCGTTTGATGTGGCCCATCCGCGACCTCGCGGGGGACACCGTTGGGTTTGGTGCCCGCAAGCTCTATGACGACGACCAAGGCCCGAAGTACTTGAACACCCCAGAGACCCCAATTTATAAGAAGTCTCAGGTTCTCTACGGTCTCGATGTGGCCAAGCGCGATGTCGCTCGTTCACGCCACGCCGTCGTCGTTGAGGGTTACACCGATGTGATGGCCTGTCACCTCGCCGGCGTGACCACGGCAGTGGCCACATGTGGCACCGCCTTTGGTTCGGAGCACATCAAAGTCTTGCGCCGGCTGTTAATGGATCAAAACGAACTCAAGGGCGAGGTCATCTTCCTCTTCGACGGCGATGCTGCCGGACAAAAGGCAGCGCTCAAGGCTTTTGACGATGACCAAAAGTTTGTGACCCAAACCTTTGTTGCCATTGAACGCTCGGGATTAGACCCATGTGAACTGCGCCAAAAGTCTGGCGATGAGGCCGTGCGTGAATTGGTGGCTCGTCGCGAACCGTTGTTCCAGTTCGCCATCCGCACGATTTTGGCCGGTTACGACCTCAACACCGCTGAAGGTCGCATCTTGGCTTTGCGCGCAGCCGCCCCTGCGGTGGCCAAGATCCGCGATCTGTCACTGCGCCCGGAATACACCCGACTCCTGGCTGGATGGTTGGGAGTGGAAATTGCTGGTGTGCAACAAGAAGTCGCACTGGCCAGCAAGCGCTCGCGACCTGCCGAACCTGAGCTCAGCTCCGAACGGCCCCTCAATGACGAGGGCGCCACGATGCCGCCGGCCAATTACCGCGATCCAGCCGTTCAGGTCGAGCGCGAAAGTTTGAAACTTGCTTTGCAGTGGCCGGTTGTGGTTGGTCCGCACTTTGACGCCCTCGATGGACAGAGCTTCACCGTGCCGGCGTTTGCTGAAATTCGTCAAGCCATCGCTGATGCTGGTGGGCTGGGTGCGGGGATCAGTGGTGAAGCGTGGATCGGTGCGGTTCGAGACAAGGCCCCCGATGATCGCGTTCGCACTCACATCACCGCGTTGGCTGTTGAAGACATTCGCATCGACGTCGAAGGTGCCGAAGAGCGCTACGCCAGTTCCATGTTGGCGCGTCTGCAAGAGCTGGACACCACGCGCCAAGTCGAGCAGGTCAAATCCAAACTGCAGCGCGTGAACCCCGTGGAGCAAGAAGCCGAGTACCAGCAACTCTTTGGTGAACTACTAGCCCTCGAGCAATATCGCCGGGGCTTGCGCGAGCAGGGGATTGGTTCGCTGTAGTAATTACACAGTCAACGTGAAAGGCCCGCCCCCACAAGAGGGACGGGCCTTTCACGTTGACGAACTTACGGAGTCGTGCTGGCAGCAGGAGTTGCGCTTTGCTGCGAGCCCTTCTTGAATCCGATGTCCTGGTACTTCAGTGAGGCAAAGCCCACGGCACCATAGTTGACCAAGTTGTTGTTGCAGGCAATCAACTCAGGCCTTTGGTACGTGGTCAAGGAGTGTCCCTCAGCCCAGATGGCCTTGTCGGCTTGGTTGGCCAAGTCGATCGCCTTGGCGGGGTCAAGTTCAACCGCGGCTTGGTCAAACAGGCCGTCAATTTCCTTGGTGCCGAGCCGGAAATAGTTCTGGAAGATGTTGTCTCCCACCGGCTTTTGGTAGATCGACTTACTTGACGAAATCGGGAACGGAGTTCCCTGCCACGTGAATATCGTCATGTCAAAACCGCCGTTGGACACGAAGTCAAAGAAGTCGTCACCCTTGGCAACGATCTTAACGTTGACGCCAATGTCCTTAAGCTGGCTTTGAATCAGTGGTGATTCGACCAAAGGAGCAGGTACTCCTGATGGGATGAGCAAGTTCAACGTGAGTTCCTTGCCACCCTTCTTGCGGAATGTGTCTCCTGCAGCCAACGTCCACCCAGCCGCATCCAAACCGGTCTTGGCCTTGGCTTGGTCAAAGGCCACTACGGCCGCATTGTCTTGGTAGCCCTTTTGGTTACTCATGAAGATGTGGTTGTTTAGAACCGTTGGCGTACCACCCAATGGACCGAGCAACGCGTCAGCGATTTGCTGGCGATTGATGCCCTGCTGGATAGCGATGCGAACTGCCGTGTCCTTCAGGTTCGGGGCAGTGCCGTTGAAGGTGATGTGGCGGAAGTTCGGGCCAGCAGCCCGACGAACCGTGACGGCTTCGTTGTCGGTTGCCTTCTTGTAGGCGTCCTTGTCTGCACCGATGTCGATGAAGTCAATTTCTCCGTTGGAGAGTGCGTCAATTTGGGCCGCGGGATCGATGACGGGGAACACAATGCGGTCCAGCTTGGCCGGATCGCCCCACCACTTGTCATCGCGAACGATCGTGACGGCCTTCGAAGTTTTGTTCACATTGTCAAACTTGAACGGACCGGCGGTGACCTTGATGCCTTCCTTGAGGCTGTTATTGAAAGCATCAGGTGTGGCGTTGATCGCCGCTGGATATAGGCCAGAGAACAGGGCCTGCCAGTCAGCGTAGGTCTTGGAAAATGTCACGGTCACGACTTGGTTGTCAGCACCACGTGAGATCGACTTGATCTGGTCGTATCCAGTGGTGGAAGCGACCTGGTAGTCAGGGTTTGAACCGTTCAGTGCTTTCCACTGCGCGACAAAGTCCTTGTAGGAGATGGGGTCGCCGTTGTTCCACTTGGCCTTGGGGTTGATCGTGTAAGTGACCACCTGTGGCTTGCTGGAGGTCAACACGATGTCGCTGAAGTAATCCTTGTCGACCGAAGGAACGGCATCTGCACTAAAATCAAACGGTGAAGGCAACATAGGGGAGACCACGGCCGCACCGTATCCAGTGACGTCGGCCTGGTTGATGTTGAATTGCTGAACCGGTTCATCAATGGGGTAGCGAAGCGTGCCACCATCGGCGACCTGGTCGCGAGGTGTGGGGGCAATGTCGTTGGTGCCAGCGGCTACGGCGTCATTTGAACTGCTACCCGAGCAAGCGCCCAAGAGCAAAGCAACGGTAGCTGTTCCGGCTACCAAGACTGCGGCGCTCTTTCGGCGCCTAAGAACGGTGAGCATGAGGTCTCCTTTAGTTTGAACCTGACCCCTTTCTTACACCACATCACGCTCTTCTATGTGGAAACAGGCAGCGCCATGAGTCCCTTCATGGCCCAGGTTGTGACCAGTGGGGTCTGTGAGGCTGGGGTCAAGAGTCCGGCAGTCCTGCGTTTGGTCCTCGGGGAGGGCCTGGTAGCGGAAACACCGAGACCTAAATCGGCACCCCTCGTAGTGCACCGTGGGGCTGGGCTGGTCGCCGGTGAGCAGAATGCGGTGGCGCTCGCGCTCGCGAACGGGGTCAGGAATGGGGACCGCTGAAAGCAAGGCCTGGGTGTACGGGTGCCACGGTCGATTGAACACGTCATCGGTATCGCCGATCTCGATGATGCGGCCCAGGTACATCACGGCCACGCGATCTGCCGTTTGTCGCACTACTGACAAGTCGTGGGCAACGAAGATGTAGGCCAGGCCCAATCGCGCCCGAAGTTCTGTGAGCAGGTTGAGGACTCCGGCTTGGATAGAAACATCGAGTGCGGAAACCGGCTCATCCAAAATAATCAGTTGAGGGTTCAGGGCCAAGGCTCGAGCAATCGCGATGCGCTGGCGTTGACCACCACTAAATTCGGCTGGAAAGCGATCGGCATGCGTTGCTTCAAGTCCGACGAGCGAAAGCAACTCAAGAACGCGGGGGCGTTGCTCTTCCTTTGGCATGCCGTGGGTCTTGAGCGGCTCGGCCAAGATGTCTCCGACGGGCAAGCGTGGATCAAGAGATGCTTGTGGGTCCTGGAAGACGACTTGCAGGTTGCGACGCACTTCCTGCTTCTCATCCTTGGACAACTCCGCGGCGTTTTTGCCAAAAATGGTGACCGAGCCACCCTTGAGTTTGCGCAACTCAAGGATTTCAGTGACGGTGCTGGTCTTTCCGCAGCCGGATTCACCCACTAAGGCCAACGCTTCGCCGGTGCGCACGTCAAAACTGACACCATCGACGGCATAAACGGTTCCGACTCGACGCGAGAGCACCGCACCCTTGCGCACGGGGTACTGGCGAATCAGGTCCTTCACGTCAATGACGACTTCACGATCCGCACGCGCAATCGCAGTGTGCGCAATGGCACCCAATTCGGGAAGCGCAAACACCGGTTGACCATCAATTCGGCCATCAACGATTTCGTTAGAGCGGTGACACGCAACCTGATGCACGTTCTCGGTGGTGCTGGTCAAGGTTTCATCCAGACCAGGCTCGCGTTCGCGGCACACGTCAATGGCGATCGGGCAGCGCTCCACGAAAGGGCATGCATCCGGCAGGTTCACCATGTTCGGAGGTGCTCCCTCAATGGGAATCAAGGGTTCACCCACGCCCGCATCCAGGCACGGCACCGCACCGAGCAATCCGATCGTGTAGGGCATTTGTGGTTGCTTAAACACGGAGTAGACCTCAGAGGTTTCAACCACTCGGCCGCCGTACATCACCGCAACGCGGTCGCACGTTCCCGCCACAACGCCGAGGTCGTGCGTGATGAGCAGCAACGCGGCCTTCGTGGCTTGGCGCGCAGTCTCGAGCACGTCAAGGATTTGTGCTTGCACTGTCACGTCGAGTGCGGTGGTGGGTTCGTCGGCGATGATCAAGTCTGGGTCGTTGGCGATGGCCATAGCGATCATCGCGCGCTGGCGCATACCGCCGGAAAACTCGTGGGGGAACGAGCGGATCCGGTCTTTGGCTTGGGGGATTCCTACCAGGTCCAGCAGTTCAATGGCGCGGGCGTTGGCCTGATCCTTAGTGACATCTTGGTGAATACGGATTGCTTCACTAATTTGTGCACCGATGGTGTACACCGGAGTGAATGCCGACAGCGGGTCTTGGAACACCATGGCAACCGAGCGCCCACGAATCTGTGACAGTGCCTTGTCGTCTAGTCCGAGAAGTTCATGTCCCTTGAAGTGTGCTGACCCGGTCACGCGCGCGGAGTTTTGCAACAAGCCCATGACAGCGAGGGCAACGGTGGATTTGCCCGAGCCGGATTCGCCAACAATTCCGACGACTTCGCCTGGGTGAACATCAAAGTTCACACCGCGTACTGCCTCGACAGCGCCGGCTTCGCTAGGGAAAGTGACCTTGAGGTCGCGAACACTCAATGTGGCCGAGGGATCGTGTGCGATCACAGAGTTTTCCTCGGTCATAGTGAGGCCTTCGCTTCTGATTGAGGGTCAATCGCATCGCGTAGACCGTCGCCGACCAAACTCACAGCCAGAACCAAGATGGTCAAGATCGATCCAGCAAAAGCGAACAGCCAAACATAGGTCAGTGCCGAACCTGTTCCTGCGGCAATTAATGTGCCCAACGAAATGTCGGGTGGTTGCACACCAAATCCGAAGTACGACAATCCCGACTCGAGCAGGATCGCTCCACCGACGGTCAAGGTCGTATCGATGATCAAGAACGAGGCCATGTTCGGCAGGATGTGCCGTGTGATCACGGTAAACGGCCGAACACCCATGAACCGCGCAGCCGTAACAAATTCGCGTTGCTTCAAGGACAGCGTGAGGTTGTAAACCACCATCGCGGTAAGCATCCACGAGAACACCGAAATGAGAACGACGAGCCAGAGCCAGGATTGACCGCGAATCCGTGGGCTCACGATGGCGATGATCAAGAAGCTAGGTAGGACGAGCAAGAGCGAGATAACAAAGAGGTTGGCCCGCTCAATTGCTCCACCGAAATACCCGGCCGTTGCTCCCACAATCGCGGCTAGCCCAGTGGAGATCACACCGACCAGAAAGCCGATGATCAGCGACTTTTGCAATCCCCGCATGGTTTGTGCAAAAACGTCTTGGCCAATTTGTGAGGTGCCAAACCAGTGGGATGTTGATGGCGGCTTGAGGAAGGCGTTGGCATCAATTTGGTCGTAGCTCCACTGGGTGATGAATTGACCAAAGAAGGCTGCAATAAACAACACAGCAATCACGCACAGGCCAAAGATCGCTGACTTATTGCGTTGAAAGCGACGCCACACTAACTGCCAACGACTCATTGGTTACCTCGCACGCGTGGGTCGAGGAAGCCGCGCATAACGTCGGCCAGGAATGTGGAGAACAAAATCAGCACGGCCGTAAACAAAGTGGTGGCTGCTGCCACGTTGATGTCTTGGGCGCTGATGGAATCAATGAACCAGGCGCCCATTCCTTGCCAGGAAAAAATCTTTTCGGTGAATGTTGCACCGACGACCAAAGTTCCAAAGGCAAAGGCGAACCACACGGTCATCGGGATCAGTGCAGTGCGCAGGCCGTGCTTGTAAAACGTTTGCCGACGGGTCAATCCCTTTGCCTGAGCGGTGCGTAAGTAGTCACTGCCGAGTACGTCGAGCATTGCGCTGCGCTGGTAGCGGCTGTAGAGCGCAATTTCGCCCAAACTGATCGCCAGGGTCGGCAAGATGATGTGCTGAAAGCGGTTGACCAATGTTCCCCAGAAGTCGGCTTCCAGTCCGGGAGTGATTTCACCGGTGAAGTAGATCAGTTTGAAGCCCAACAGATCGTTGAATTGCACCGCTCCGTATTTCAAAACAGTGGCCAGCACGAAGACCGGTGTTGCGAGCATGACGAAAGAAAAGATCGTGGCGATACGGTCGGATGGTTTGTACTGTTTCAGCGCTCCCCAAACGCCGAGCAAGACGCCAAAGACAGCTCCAACAATGCTTCCCAACAACAGCAGGCGAAGCGAGACACCGATGCGTCGGCCCATCTCTTCGTTAATCGAGTCGCCGGACAACGTTTGGCCAAAGTCACCATGCGCGACCCCGGTAATCCATGTGACATATCGCGTGACGACAGGAGTCTTATCGTTTTGGTTAACGGCGTCCAAGATTCCGTCAACCGAGGACTCAGGGACTGGGGGATTGCGGGCCAAGTAGTTGTCTCGTGGTTTCATCGTGACCGAGGCCAGGACGAAGGCCAAGCTGGTGGCAAGAAAGACCAGCAAGAGGGAGATCGCGAGGCGCCTCACCAAATAGCCGGCCATGCTCACAACCCGTCGTCGTAGGAGTGCTCCCATTATGGGCTCATGAAGGCCGATTCGGGTGCTCAAATCAAGGCTGATGAGACCTGTGCAAGCCGGCCTGCCGGTGGCCGAAACTGTGCGTGGGGCTGTTGCTAGGGTTTGACGCTGTAGTCACCTCGGTGACTCATCCCCTGTAGCTCAATTGGCAGAGCAGCCGGCTGTTAACCGGCAGGTTACTGGTTCGAGTCCAGTCGGGGGAGCCACAGCCCAGTACTGAAGCCGATGCCGTGTGAAAGTGCATTGTGATTTACCACTTTGACAGCAACGCTGACAGCAACGGCA
>CAMCVY010000014.1 GCA_945881995.1 Bifidobacterium breve
CACCGGTCTTAGTGATTACGGCCATCGTGATCCGGGTAACGAGTTCGGGGCCTGCACTGTTTCGGCAAGTACGGGTGGGTAAAGCCGGACAAGAATTTGCGTGCTGGAAATTCCGCTCGATGTACAGCGATGCGGAAGAGCGAATGGCCTCGCTTGCCACCTCCAATGAGGCTGATGGCTTGTTGTTCAAGATCCGTGATGATCCCCGGATCACTCCGGCGGGCCGATTCCTGCGCCGCTCATCCATTGATGAACTGCCACAACTGTTCAACGTTCTTGGCGGCTCCATGTCGCTGGTGGGACCTCGCCCGCTTGCTGTCGCTGATGAAGCTTTCCATGGTGATGAGCGTCGACGGATGTTGGTTCGACCTGGCATCACTGGTCTGTGGCAAGTCAGCGGTCGCGGGGATCAATCATGGGACGAAGCGGTCCGACTGGATTTGTATTACGTAGAGAACTGGTCGCTGTCTTTAGATATTGCGATTATGTTGCGCACGCTCTTGGCCGTGATCCGTGGTAGCGGCGCGTACTAAGAACCCGCGTACTAAGAATCGTTAGCGAGTAAACAGACCGCGCTTCTTCTTTGGGTCCTCGACAGGCGTTGCAGCGCGAGGAGTTGCAGGCTGTGTGGGCGCGGCAGTTTCCGCTGACGGCGCGGCTTCCTGAGTTTCTCGCGACAGGCTGGACAGTTCGCGCATCAGCGACGCGCTGTCGATACTGCGGGAAAAGAATTCAGTAGGTGCGCTGGCCTTGAGCGAAGCAGTAGCTGGACTGGTTTGAGCCGGTTCAGCGGGAACTTCTTCCGTCACGACAACTGCTGGCTGATCGCTGGTGTTGGCTTCTCGGTTCATGACCGTCAACAACGAGGCCAGCTCAAACCGGGTCTCGTGAATTTCCTCGTCACTGGCAGGAACTGTCTGCGGAGACTGATGTGTCGTGGGGACTTCAACCACGGTGCTCACAGCGGGCGGAATGATTTCCACCATGTTTACTACGGGTTCTTCGACAGGAATGTGAACGACGGTCGGTGCAGCAGCAACCTGCGTGACAGGTTTGACAATCTCAACGGGTTCCACCATCTCGACTGGGCCAACAATCTCAACGGTTTCGACAGCGGGTTCGATGATCGCTACCGGCTCCACGACGGTCTCAATGATTGCCACCGACTCAACCACTGTCATGGGTTCAACAACAGGTTCAACGATGGATTCAACCGTTGGCTCAATGGCAGGTTCAATGACCGGTTCCGCAACGTCCTCGGGAACCGTTGCCAGGTCAATCAGGGGGGGAACGCCCCGCGGGGCCTGAGCCGCAGTCATAGTGGCCAAGTTGCTGTGAACGAGCGTGGTCAAGAGTTCAGCTGCCTCAAGAGTGGTAAATCCACACTCGTCAGCCAGATCAACTACTGAGTTGTGCCCGTCAATCTTGCACAAGATCGCCCATTGCTGGTGGTTCAACGACGTGGCGCGATCAGCAGCATCGGCAACAAGTTGTGGGACGGCATCTTCGGAACCGATGAAGCCCAAGACGCCAGCCCAACGCTTGCGACGTTCACGAATCCGCTTGAGCAGTTGAACTAGATCCTGTGATTCCATGTCGTGACGCGTCCGGTCCCCGTTGCTAAAGCGAGAGGTGGTGACGGTCCAGTCGATGATGCTGTCGAGCATGTCGTGAAGTTGCTCACCAATGAAGGCATCAATGGCACTGGGTTCGACGTAACCCAAGTGCACGAGCAATTCGCCAAGCCGCCACCCTTGAAGTTGCGTGCGTTGCACTTCAAGAGCTTCCCCGAGAGCTTGGGCGGTCAGGACACCAGAGGACACCAATCGCACACCTAGAAGTGCACGGCGCCCTGGAACAGAAATGGTGTACAAACGGCCATCACGAAGCCACACGGTCGCGGCATCGCTGTGCGGGTCGGTGATAGTGAGCGAACCGGTCGCTTCTTGGGTGGCCAAATCAAGCAATAAAGTTTCGATCGGGGTAGGCGCATCGGATAAACTCTCGTGGTTTGACATGCATCCCTCCGATCGGTCTAGTAGCGAGCCTCAATCGGCTGGGGACCTGGTGTGCCCAGGATCCAGCGATTCCTTAAGGAATTCATCGGCAGATAGGCCAAAAACATTGAGGGGCCAATTAGGCGTGGTTTTGGACCAAAGAGGGGAGTACAAACGTGGCACGAACCTGCCCCGGGGGCTCCCGTGGCTGACCTGGGGGCTGTGGGCGTGACACCATAGGCACCCACGTTCAATTCAAGGAGTCGATGTAGCGATGACAGCGCCTATGACTGGTGGCCGCCGCCGGGTTGACCGTGTCCTTGATCCTGAATTTGTTGCGGACTTAGCGGGCACGGATTTGCAGACGCTGAGCGCTAAGCGCCTGGATGCCGAACAAGAAGAAGTTGACCTTTCCTATGTGCGCCGGCTCATCCAAGGCCGCGTTGATATTGCGACCGCGGAACAGCAACGACGATCGAGTGGATCAACCGAATCCCTCGTAGACCAACTGGCCAGCATCTTGGCCGATGACAACTCATCGACGACGGGTAGCGGGCGCCACCTCAATGCTCAACCATCCCGCGTGGATGAACACCGACGCGTTGTTGAGCGCGTTGTTTCCGATGTGCGCATTAGCGATGTCGCCACACTCAATGATGAACAATTAGTGAACGCCATCGATTTGTTGCGTCGTCACGAAGAACATGTGTCTAAACTTCGTCGAAGAGTCCAGGGAGTGGTTGATGCATTGGCCGCCGAGATTGGGCGCCGGATGGCGGCTGAAACGGAAGCTACCTTTAATTAAGTCGGGAGCTAGTAGTGATCGCGCAGGTCAGCCTCGCCCGTAGAGCCTTCGCCGAATTCCTAGCAACAGCCCTTTTAGTGGCTGCAGTAGTCGGTTCGGGAATTGCGGCCCAAACCCTCAGCCCCAACGATGTGGGCTTGCAGTTGCTGGAGAACACCATCGCCACGGCGGGTGCTCTGTTTGCCATCATCGTGGTGTTCGCCCCGATCAGTGGGTCACACCTGAACCCCGTGGTGACCATCGTGGATTGCGCAATTGGCCGCCGCTCGTGGAGTGAGGCCATCGCCTACATCCCAGCCCAGGTTGCGGGTGCCATTGCCGGTGCCATCGTCGCCAACGTCATGTTTGATCGGGCCGCAATTGAAACATCGACCAAGGTGCGCGAAGGGTCCAACATTTACTTTGCTGAAGTGGTCGCAACGTTTGGCCTAGTACTGGTGATTTTTCTCCTGGTACGAACCGGTCGCGCGATGGAAAGTGTCGTGGTGGTTCCTGCGGCAGTTGCGGGATACATCACTGCCGCGTACTGGTTCACCAGTTCCACCTCATTTGCTAACCCAGCGGTCACCATCGGTCGCGCATTTAGCGATACCTTCGCGGGCATCGCACCCGCTAGCGTTCCGCCGTTCATCATCGCTCAGATTATCGGTGCAGCTCTGGCCCTAGCGGCTGTTGTTGTCTTGACTACGCAGGCCAAAGAGGAGGTCGTCAGTGAGTAACACCTCGGTCCCGACGATCTTGGTGGCCTGCCGCAAAAATGCCGGGCGATCACAAGCCGCCGCATCGATCTTGCGTTCGTTAGCCGGTGATCGGGTGGTGGTGCTGTCGGGAGGCTCTGAGCCCGCTGATGCCGTCCACCCTGAAGTACGTGAAGTACTGGCTGAGCGCGGTCTCGGGGTTGAGGAAACGCCCAAGGCTTTTGACGAGGCGATGGTCAAGTCGGCCGATGTCGTGATCACGATGGGGTGCGGGGAAGAGTGCCCGTACTTTCCGGGCAAGCGCTACCTCGATTGGGAAGTGCAGGACCCACACGAACAGCCCCTTGATCAGGTTCGCGTGATCATTGACGACATCGAACAACGAGTGCGTGGTTTGCTGGTGGAGATGAACATCCCGCCAGTGGATGCGCGAGCCTGAGCACACAGTTGGTTTTCCGTTCTATGGTGTGATGGTGGTTTTTGAAGCGTTAAATTCCTTCCTCGGGTTACTGGGCCTAGTGACCTTAGTGTTCAAGGTTTTCACCTTTGTTGACTGTTTAACCCGTCGCGGTGAGTTGTTCCCAGCAGCCGGAAAACAAACGAAAGCTTTTTGGCTCATCGTCTTGGGCATCGCGAGCGTGTGGAACTTCTTTAGCTCCTCACCTATCGGTATCATCAATTTGATTGGCATCGTGGCTGCCTTGGTGTACTTCCTTGATGTGCGCCCGGCCTTGCGCGACTTAGGCGGCGGTGGGCGTGGCGGAAGCGGCCCGTTTGGCCCGCGCTCAGGCTCAAACTGGTAGTCCTTATCCGCGTAAGGCACACTTAATGCATGACCTTGTCGGCAGTTCGCCGCACTCCCAAGCGTGTTGCCATGCTTTCGGTGCACTCGTCCCCCCTGGATCAACCAGGTGTGGGTGACGCTGGCGGAATGAACGTGTACGTGGTCGAGCTGTCTCGTCGGCTCGCTGCGCTGGGTACTGAGGTCGAAATCTTTACGCGCTCCACCGCTAGCGACCTGCCGCCCAAGGTTCACCTCGCCGATGGCGTCACTGTTCATCATGTAACTGCAGGTCCGTTTCAGGGCATGGCCAAAGAAGACCTCCCTTCTCAGTTGTGTGCCTTGACGTCAGGAGTCCTACGCGCAGAGGCAGCCGTTGATCGCGGGTACTACGACGTCATTCACTCGCACTATTGGCTCAGCGGTCAGGTCGGTTGGTTGGCGAAGGAGCGTTGGGGTGTTCCTTTGGTCCATTCCATGCACACCATGGCGAAAGTGAAGAACCTCTCGCTGGCCGAAGGTGACGTCCCCGAACCAAACGCTCGTGAAATTGGCGAGGCGCAGGTGGTGGACGCCTCCGATCGCCTCGTGGCCAACACCGATGATGAAGCCCAACAACTTATTGACCTGTATGACGCCGATCCTGAACGAGTAGCTGTTGTTGCCCCTGGTGTGGATCTTGAACGCTTTCGACCAGGTGATCGAGCTGCCGCTCGCACCAAACTTGGATTGCCCTTGAACGGTGACGTGGTGTTGTTCGTTGGACGCATTCAGCCGCTCAAGGCACCCGATGTGCTCCTGCGTGCGGTGGCACGACTCTTGCAGCGCAGCCCGGATCGTCGAAGCAACCTCACTGTTGCCATCGTTGGTGGTCCCTCCGGTTCAGACAGCCTCTTCCCGGATCACTTGCACGGCTTGGCGGGTTCACTGCGTATTTCCGATCAAGTCCGCTTCGCGCCGCCAGTCCATCAAGACGAATTGGCGCAGTGGTATCGCGCTGCCGATGTGGTGGTCGTCCCCTCGTACAACGAATCCTTTGGCCTGGTGGCTATCGAAGCGCAGGCATGCGGAACCCCGGTGGTGGCAGCTGCTGTGGGCGGATTGCGTACAGCGGTTTCAGACGGTGAATCCGGCTTGCTCGTCGCTGGCCATGATCCGAACGACTATGCCGACGCCCTTGCGACCATTTTGGACAACGACTTGGCGCGGCACACGATGAGCCGTAATGCGTTGGCGCATGCGCAGCAGTTTGGCTGGTCAGCCACTGCTTCCAAAATGTTGGACGTTTACGCCAGCGCCGCTGTCTCCTTAGCGCGGGATTTTGCCCGTCAGGCTTAAGCCCCCGTGGTCGTTGGTCGCTCTTGGCGTCGTCGCCGAGCCAATCGCGTTAGATTGAACCTGTGAATTCAACCCCGCATCAAGATCGAGCTGCCGCTGTACTTCAACAGGTGCTCGCTGACTCCGCATTGGCGTGGGAACAGCCGGAGCCCTTTGCTTTTGTCGTGACGTTGCCCGGCGAACACAAGTTAGCGACCCCCTGTGCCTTTGTAGTGGGACCACACACTGTGTCGATCAATGCCTTTGTTGCTCGCAAGCCGGATGAAAACCATGAGGAGGTGTATCGCCGCATCTTGCAACAAAATCCTCGATTGTCGGGCATCGCTTTTGCTCTTGATCGCCTCGGTGACATCTACCTTGTTGGTCGAGTCCCCACTAGCGGCTTGACGGCCGAACTCGTTGACGCGTTGATGGGATCGGTTGCGTTCGCTGCGGATGGAATGTTTGATCGGATTTTGGCCACTGGATTCGCATCCTCCATTCGAAAAGAGTGGCAATGGCGCCAGGCCCAGGGCGAACCCACTGACAATTTGGAGCCTTTCCGCCACCTCCTGCATCTTGAGGCGGAGGAAGGCGAAGACTAAGCCTGAATTCAGGGGTAGGTGCGCGGTGCCAATTCCTGCTGGTCACAATGTTTGTCATGACTGAAGCCGCAGCGACCTTGATCTTGCTTCGCCATGGCGAAAGCCAATGGAATGCGAAGAATCTGTTCACCGGTTGGGTTGATGTTGACCTGACCGACAAGGGAGTCAATGAAGGTCGTCGCGCCGGTCAGTTGCTAACTGCTGCTGGTGTTTTGCCCGACACCTTGCACACCTCGGTCTTGAAGCGCGCGATTCGTACCGCGAATCTGGCGCTAGATGAAGCCGACCGCAGTTGGATTCCCGTCATTCGCAACTGGCGACTCAACGAACGTCACTACGGTGCGTTGCAAGGCAAGGACAAGAAGCAGACACTCGAGGAATTCGGCGAAGAGCAGTTCATGTTGTGGCGTCGCTCCTTTGATGTGCCGCCACCACCGATTGATCCGAGCAATGAGTTTGCTCAAACGCACGAGGCTCGGTATGCATGGTTGCCACCGGAAGCTGTTCCGGCAACGGAGTGCCTCAAGGATGTTGTTGTTCGTCTGCTGCCGTATTGGGAAGACGTCATCGTCCCCGATCTACGGGCCGGAAAAGTCACGATGGTGGCCGCGCACGGCAATTCCTTGCGAGCGCTGGTTAAGCACCTTGATGGAATCGGTGATGACGATATTGCGGGCTTGAACATTCCCACTGGAATTCCGCTGGTCTATCGCCTGGACGCACAGCTCAGGCCCATCACGCGTGGGGGCGAATACCTGGACCCTGAGGCAGCTCAAACTGCCATTCAAGCCGTAGCTAACCAGGGGCGCTAAGACTTAGAAGTCGTTAGCAACTCGACGTGCGACCGACACTGCATGGTCGGCGAAGCGTTCGTAGTAGCGACTGATCAGTGTCACATCGATTGCGCCTTCGACGCCGTGCTCCCACGAGTCATCCAAGAGCAAGGTGAAAAGTTTGCGATGCAAAGCGTCCATGCGGTCGTCATCGCGTTCGATCTGCTCAAACAACGAGCCATCTCGCGAGACCAAAGCGCTACCGGCCTTTTGCACCACGAGCTCGGCAATCTGGCCCATCTCTAGCAACGTGCCACGAAGTTCGGCAGGAATGGCCGATTCGGGATAGCGCAGTCGGGCAACTTTGGCGATGTGAACTGCGAGGTCTCCCATGCGTTCCAGAGTTGCAGAGATGCGAAGTACGGCAACAACCAGTCGCAGCTCACCAGCAACAGGGGATTCCAGCGCCAAGATGCTGACAACTTCGGCATCGAGTTCCTCGCGCATTTGGTCAACGTGCACGTCAGAGGTGATGACCTTTTCGGCCACCTCGATGTCTGCGTCCAGCAGCGCGTTGTTCGCACGAGACATCGCGGAAGCAACAAGGCGGGTCATCTTGCCCAGCTGTTCGACCATGTCATCAAGGCGCTCGTGATACGCGGTACGCATGGAATTCCTCCTGAAGTCAGCGGCTCAATGCGCTGCGCTAGTTCGTTGATCTTACGCCAACACCTTCCAACATCGGGTCTTGAGTGAATTTCCTCGTGCTATGAGGTGAATATCAGGCGAACCTTGGCGCGTACTGCACCTCAACGGGTATTCGGTTAGTGGGATCACCTAATCTGAATGTATGGATACGTCAGTTGCCGTAGGTGTTGGTGCGGCGTTGGGCATAGCCTTTGGTGTGGGCGGCATGGGCATGGTTGTTGCTGGCATGCAAACCCGTAAGCCACCGGTGTTGCCATCAAACAAATCACAACTTGCGCCAGGGCTCGTCGAAGTCCTCGATGCGCTTAATGCACCTTCGGTTGTTGTCGGCCCCGATGATGTCGTTGTTCGCTCCAGTGGGGCAGCGCACGTCATGGGATTGGTTCGCGCTGACCGCGTGGTACCGGCCACGTTGATCGATGCCATTCGCAAAGTCCGCCGCGACCTTCGGCCCCGTGACCGCGAGATCGTCCGCGATCCAGCTGTTCGTGATGAGAGGGGATTGCGCACTGTTGAAGTGCACATTGCCCCGCTCAGCCGCGGTTTCATTTTGCTTCTCGCAGTTGATGTGACCGAAGCTCGACGCTTGGATACCGTGCGCCGCGACTTCGTAGCCAATGTGAGCCACGAATTGAAGACCCCAACGGGGGCCTTGTCGCTGCTTGCGGAGGCCGTGGCCGAAGCGGCCGAGGATCCAGAGGCGATTCGTCGGTTTGCACTGCGAATGAATCACGAAGCCAATCGCTTGGGTAATTTAATTTCTGAGCTCCTGGACTTAACCAAGGTTCAGGATTCTGGCCCATTGCGCGAGCCTGATGAAGTCTCGGTTGACGGTGTTATCCACGACGCCATTGATGCCACCCGCACAGTCGCTGGTGCGCGCAACATTCAAGTCAGCATGGCCGGTACCGAAGGATTGACCGCGTATGGCGATCGCGGGCAACTAGTCACCGCTTTGAGCAACTTGGTGGCCAACGCCGTCGCGTACAGCCCAGAGGGAACGCGGGTAGCGATCACCACCCGCGCCGACGAAAACCAAGTTGAGATTGGCGTGACGGATCAAGGCATAGGAATTCCAGAAGCCGACCTTGACCGCATTTTTGAGCGTTTTTATCGAGTAGATCCCGCCCGTTCGCGCATGACCGGTGGAACTGGGTTGGGTCTTTCCATCGTCAAGCACGTGGTCGCTAACCACGGTGGCGAGATTTCGGTGTGGAGCATCCCGAACGAGGGATCAACATTCACGATGAAGCTGCCGCGTACGGCCGATGCTGCTGACTTGGCTACGGCTGCGCCCCCAGTGCGTCATGCCGGTGATGGGAAATTAAGTGCAGATGACCCGACTGATCCAGACAAGCCGCGGGGCTCCATTAGGTTGGTTTCATGACCCGGGTGCTGGTAGTTGAAGACGAGGAATCGTTCAGCGAAGCCTTGTCGTACATGCTGCGACGCGAAGGCTATGAAGTCGCCATTGCCGAAACCGGCCCCGATGCCCTTGAAGAGTTTGAGCGCAATGGCGCTGATTTGGTTTTATTGGACTTGATGTTGCCTGGTTTGTCTGGAACTGAAGTGTGTCGAGCCATTCGGGCAAAGTCATCGGTGCCGATCATCATGTTGACGGCTAAGGACACGGAAGTTGACAAAGTCGTCGGCCTGGAAATCGGTGCGGACGATTACGTGACCAAGCCCTATTCCAGTCGCGAGCTATTGGCACGGGTTAAAGCTGTGTTGCGCCGCGGTGGTGGTGAAGCCGAAACGGAAACTGAAGGTGTGTTAGAAATTGGTCCAGTGCGTATGGACATTGAGCGCCATGTGGTCACGGTCAATACCAAGAGCGTGCGCCTGCCCTTGAAGGAATTTGACCTGCTAGAGATTTTGATGCGAAACGCAGGTCGCGTGCTGACTCGTGGGCAATTGATTGACCGGGTGTGGGGTAGCGATTACGTCGGTGACACCAAGACGTTGGATGTCCACGTCAAGCGCTTGCGGGCCAAGATTGAAGAAGACCCCTCCATGCCGAATTACATCGTGACCGTTCGAGGCTTGGGCTACAAGTTCGACCTGTGAACTACTTAGCGTTCTTCAGAGTTGCTGCGTATTCACCGACGGCGGAAACAACCGGGGCTTGGATTGTGACGTCGCCCGCCTTTTCAAAGGTAAAAACGAGCGTGACGATGCCGCCGGGCTGACCCTTCAGGGAGAGCGCAAGCGCGGGATTGAAGTCGCGACCAGTCGTGGTGGCCCCGTAGTAGACCGCCCCGCGTGGCGGAATAGCGACGGCCCCCTTCGCGGCGGGAACCACCCGGCCATCAGCTTGAATCACATTCACGCCTGTAACTTTGTCGCGCCCTTGTGCGTTGTTGATGACGGCTCCAGCCAGTGCAGTCTTGGAGCCATCGCTGACGATCAAGATGTTGCGCAGGTCAATGGCGCCGTTAGTGGCATTGGTTCCTTCTCCCGCTGACGAGACATCGTTAACAGATGACTCAGCGCAACCCGCCAGGGACAGACAAGCAATGGCAGCAGCGATAACGGCAAGTGATGTGCGCTTCACAATGACTCCGAGCAACGTGGTGAATGAGGTGATAAAAGACTAACGATGGCTAGAAGGGCGGTTGCGTTGAGGTTTCTAGGCACGCCGAAGGTCCGGTCTGGATTGTTCATTTGTGAAGGGGGATCAGCCGTCAGGTCGCCATATTGGCGGTGGTAAGATTGGGATCCAGCGAAAGGGGCACGCCTCTCATGACATTCAAAGTCGGCGACACAGTCGTTTATCCGCACCACGGCGCAGCACTTATTGAGGCCGTAGAAAAGCGCACCGTCAAGGGTGAAGAGCGTCTCTACTTGGTTCTCAAGGTGGCTCAGGGCGACCTGACCGTGCGTGTACCTGCCGACAACGTTGACATGGTCGGCGTCCGCGATGTTGTGGGCCAAGAAGGCCTCGACCGCGTATTTGACGTCCTGCGCATGCCCTACACCGAAGAGCCCACCAACTGGTCACGTCGCTACAAGGCCAACTTGGAAAAGCTGGCTTCCGGCGATGTCATCAAGGTGGCGGAAGTGGTACGCGACCTGTGGCGTCGTGAGCAAGACCGTGGCCTCAGCGCTGGCGAAAAGCGCATGTTGGCTAAGGCTCGTCAGATCTTGGTTTCAGAACTCGCGTTGGCTGAAAAGACCAACGAAGACAAGGCCGAAGCAATCCTCGATGAGGTTCTTGCTTCCTAGGTCTTGATGCTCGTGAGGAGCACCAGGTGGTTGCTGTTGTTATCACCGCGGCCGGAGCGGGCGATCGTCTCGGTACCGGTGCTCCGAAAGCACATCGACTGTTAGATGGCAAGCCCCTCTTTGTGTATTCGTTACGCACTTTTGCCGGCGTTGCCGACATTGATCACATCATCGTTGTAGCTCGGGCCGATGAAGTCACCAATGTCCAAGAAACCGTTGCTACTGACCCCAGTCTCGCTCCGGCACACCTGAACATTGATGTGGTCGCCGGTGGTGCAACGCGACAAGAATCGGTGGCCTGCGGACTAGCAGCCCTGAACGCCGATGATGACCTGGTCCTTATTCACGATGCAGCCCGAGCGTTGGTTCCATCCGATGTCGTTCGCTCGGTCATTGCACGCTTAGCCGCGGGTGATCAGGCCGTGATTCCGGTCGTCGCGGTAACCGACACGATGCGTGCATTCAATGATGGGAACGTGGGCCCAGTGGTTGACCGCGCTGGATTGGTAGCGGTACAGACGCCACAAGGATTTACCAAAGACATCGTTGTCCAAGCCCACCAAGACTTTGATGCGCGGTCAGGTGTGGCAGCCACCGATGATGCATCGCTCGTGGAACTGTTGGGCGTGTCCGTTACCCACGTCGAGGGATCGCCGGATGCATTCAAAGTGACCTATGCGAATGATTTGTTGTTGGCCGAGAGTGTGATTGCTGACCGTAAAGGTGTCCAAGCATGACCCAGATGCGAACCGGAATTGGTGTTGATGTTCATCGCCTCGTCGAGGGACGGCCGATGTTTGTCGCGTGCCTGGAATGGCCGGATGAGAGCCTGGGTTTAGAGGGGCATTCCGACGCTGACGTCGCAGCCCATGCAGCGTGTGACGCTCTCTTGTCGGCTGCTGGATTGGGCGACCTTGGTTCGATTTTCGGTGTGGCCGATCAGGAGTGGGCTGGAGCGAGCGGGGCTGCGTTGCTGGGCCATGTTCATGGTTTGGTGACGGCTGCTGGCTGGGCTATTGGCAACGTCGCGGTGCAAGTCATTGGAAATGCGCCCCGAATGGCGTCTCGTCGGGTCGAAGCCCAGGAGGCGATGTCAGCGGCCTTGTCTGGTGCACCTGTTTCGGTTTCAGCAACTACAACTGATGGCTTAGGACTCACGGGCAGAGGTGAAGGCGTGGCAGCAATCGCCACGGCACTGCTCGTGGAGTCGGCGTAGCCACCTTAGGTAGGGTTCACCAGTGAGTCTTCGGCTATATGACACGTCAACGCGCTCGGTGCGCGACTTTGAACCCATCACCCCTGGTCGTGTGGGTATTTACCTGTGCGGCGCGACAGTCCAAGCTCCGCCACACGTAGGTCACATTCGCAGTGGGCTGTGCTTTGACGTTTTGCGTCGCTGGCTTGAACACAACGACAATGTGGTCACCTTTGTCCGCAACGTCACTGACGTGGATGACAAGATCATTCACAATGCTGGCCACGAAGACGTGCCGTTTTGGTTGGTTGCCCAACGCGAAGAGCGTTCCTTTAACCACGCCTACGACGTCCTTGGGTGCCTTCCGCCCACAGTGGAACCGCGCGCTACCGGCCACATTCCGGAGATGATTGAACTCATTGCCCGTTTGATTGATGCCGGTTACGCGTACGCGGCTGGTGGCGATGTGTACTTCAAGGTTCGCTCGTATGACAAATACGGTGCCCTGTCTGGTCAGCGCCTTGACGACATGTTGGCCTCACCTGATGAGGACACCGCCAAACTCGATCCGCACGACTTTGCTTTGTGGAAGGGCGCCAAAGAAGACGAGCCTTATTGGAACACCCCGTGGGGACCAGGCCGTCCTGGTTGGCACATCGAATGTTCAGCAATGGCCGAAAAGTATCTCGGCGGAAGCTTTGACATCCATGGTGGTGGACTCGATCTGATTTTCCCTCACCACGAAAATGAAATTGCCCAGAGCAAAGCCGCTGGCGATGGCTTTGCCAACTACTGGCTGCACAACGCGTGGGTGACTACTGCTGGCGAAAAGATGAGCAAGTCGTTGGGCAATTCCTTGCTCGTCAGCGAAGTGGTGCAGCGCGTGCGCCCGATCGAATTGCGTTACTACCTCGTTTCTGCGCACTACCGCTCCATGATTGAGTTTTCTGAAGAGGCAATGCAGGAAGCCGGTACGGGATTTAGACGGCTCGAAGGATTCCTCGAGCGCGCTGTTGAACGCCTGGGTGTTGTCGAGTCAGGTGAGATTCCCGATTCATTCCGTAAGGCGATGGATGATGACTTGTCGATTCCGGCCGCTTTAGCTGTGGTGCATGAATACGTAACTGAGGGCAACAAGTACCTCACCGCCGGTGACACGACCAAGGTCGAGGAAACCGTGGCCGCTGTCCGTGCGATGCTCAACATTCTTGGTGTCGATCCGATGAGTGCGACATGGGATGTGGGCTCAAGCAGCTCGTCGGAGATGAAATCCGCGATTGATGCGCTGGTCGCTGTGGCTCTCGATCAACGTAAGGCTGCGCGTGAGCGCAAGGACTATGCAGCCGCTGATTCGATTCGTGATCAACTCGCAGCCGCGGGCATTGCCATCGAGGACACACCTGAGGGACCACGCTGGTCTCTCGACGATAAGGGCAACTAATGGCTGGCAATAGCAAGCGTCGTGGCGCTGTTCGGGATGCGACAAAGAAGAAGGGCTCATCCGTTGGATCGGGTGGCAACCGCAAGCGCGCCCTCGAAGGCAAGGGGCCTACTCCTAAGGCATCTGAGCGCAAGGGTCACGCTAAGTCGCGGCAGAAGAAGGCGGCGGCCAAGCGGGCGACCAGTCGTGGAACCCGTGGTGCCGGTGGTGGCGCGCGCAAGACTACGAGTGAAATTATTTTCGGCCGTAATGCCGTGGTCGAAGCCCTGCGCGCTGAAGTTCCAGTAACGGCGCTTTATGTCGCTACGCGAATTGATGGCGATGAACGCGTGCGTGAAGCTTTGAAAATTGCGACAACGCGCGGTTTGCCGTTGCTTGAAGCTCCGCGTGGTGAATTAGACCGACTGGCCGATGGTGGGCCACACCAAGGCCTGCTGTTACAGATGCCGCCCTATAAGTACTCCGAACCGCAAGACCTCATGGATGCTGTTGCTGAATCCGAAACTGCTGGATTGGTCGTTGCACTCGATGGCGTCACTGACCCACGCAACTTGGGTGCGATCGTTCGATCCACAGCAGCCTTTGGTGGCACCGGGATTGTCGTGCCAGAGCGGCGATCGGCGGGCATGACAGCCGGGGCGTGGAAGGCGTCAGCCGGTGCCGCTGTTCGCGTACCGGTGGCTCGAGCCAAGAACCTCACCCGAACCCTGCAGGAATTCCAAGACTCCGGCTTTTTGATCATTGGCCTAGCCGTAGATGGCGCGATTGACTTGAGTGAATTGGATGTGGACGTTAACCAAGACGTTGTTGTCGTGGTGGGCTCCGAAGGTAAGGGCCTGACCCGATTGGTCACTGAGACGTGTGATGTCCTAGTGCGCATTCCGATGGTGCGTGATGTTGAATCGCTCAATGCCAGTGTGGCCACCAGCATCGTGGTGCATGAATTGAGTCAACGCCGCCGCTCTTAAGGTAAGGCGATTTTCGGGTTGGCCTCGGAGTTGCCTAGACTGTTCGGGCAACCTAGGGCGTGCCTAGGCTCAGCCGACGTGGCGCAATTGGTAGCGCACCTGCCTTGTAAGCAGGGGGTTAGGGGTTCAAGTCCCCTCGTCGGCCCCAACCGCGGGTGAAAACAGTCGTACTGTGAATACATGCATGGATTTAGTGAAGAAAACGAACGGCTGGCGCAACAGATCTTGGACTATGCGCTCGACCGAATGAAACTTGATCCGGTGCCTCTTGATGGACCCAAGACGTACGACGAATTGTGGCAAGCCGTCGGCGAAACGATTACTGCTAGTGGCATCGGCGGCGAGCGAGCCCTTCAGCTCTTTGATGATGTTTTATCGCGCGCCTGTATTTCGGTGGACCATCCCCGAAACCTTTCCTTTATTCCAGCAGCGCCGACAGAAGAATCCACGTTGTTTGACTTGGTCGTCGGTGCATCGTCGGTCTATGGCGGTTCATGGCTAGAAGGTTCGGGCGCAGTCTTTGCTGAAAATCAAGCGTTGCGTTGGCTTTCTGACTTGGCGGGTTTTCCCTCTGAAGCGGGTGGGGTCTTTGCCCAAGGTGGAACCCTGGGAAACCTTTCAGCGCTGGTGACGGCTCGGCACGCAGCCAACGAGCGACGTGGCTCGCGCCCACAACGTTGGGTAGTCGCATGTAGCGCCGATGCTCATTCATCCGTTGAACATGCTGCGCGCGTGATGGACATCGACATATTGCGGGTGCCATCGGATGAATTGGGTCGGCTGACCGGAGCTGATCTCGAAGCCGCGCTTGTCGGACGAGATGCTGATGACGTTTTTGCTGTTCTTGCCACGGGGGGAACCACGAACTACGGCGTCGTTGATGACCTTGCTGGCATCGCGCAGGTATGTCGCGATCGTCAACTGTGGATGCACGTGGATGGGGCCTACGGGTTAGCCGGTCTGGCTGCGCCGAGCGTGCGAGCGCTCTTTGCTGGCATCGAGCACGCTGACTCGTTCATCGTTGACCCGCATAAGTGGTTGTTCGCACCCTTTGATGCATGTGCCCTGGTGTATCGCGATCCCGAACTTGCTCGGGCTACGCACACGCAACACGCGGGATACCTGGAAGCACTCGTTGGCGGGGAATGGAATCCCAGCGACTACGCGGTGCACTTGTCACGTCGGGCCCGCGGTTTGCCGTTCTGGTTCTCTCTCGCTGCTAATGGAACGGCTGCTTATGAAACCGCCGTTGAGCAAACACTGACCGTCGCGGGGCAAGCGGAGGATTTGATCGCTGCCCTGCCCTTTGTTGAATTGGTCCGTCCGCGCCAGCTATCTGTCCTGGTCTTTCGTCGCATCGGGTGGACGCCGCAGGAGTACCAAGACTGGTCCGAGTCCTTGCTCAAGGCGCACTTCGCCTTCGTCATGCCCTCGCGTCATGGCGAAGAGACGGTGGCCCGCTTTGCCATCGTTAATCCTCGAACGTCCAGGGAGGATATTGCGGCCATCTTGGAAACCATGGCTTAACT
>CAMCVY010000015.1 GCA_945881995.1 Bifidobacterium breve
GTGGCAAACACACGCCATCATCACGAGGGATGACATCAATGCCGTGCAGGACAGAAACCATCAGCACGCACTGTCGCAAGCTGGAGGAAGTCATGGATCAACGGTAGCAATCACCGAGGCAGATCCGCGTAATCGAGTGTGAGCCAACAAGGTGATATTTGGGTGGCTAAGAGGCCGCTGGAGCCTGCTCCTGTGGCGCACTTTCGGACGTTTCGGCGGACTGCTTGGGCGGCAAGAAGTACAAGACCGTGACTGGGATGACGTAGGCAAACCAGGCGACTACCTGAAGCACAGAGGGGGCCGGGGTGAAATTGATGGCGCCCTTGAGTACTGATCCGTACCAGGATTCAGGGGGGATCGTGCTGGACACGTCAAAGGCGATGTTGTCTTCGCCCGGTAGCCAGCCCAACTCCTGGAACTCGTGGATGGCGTACATCAGAACGCCTGCTGCCACCAGAATCAAGAGAACGCCAGTCCAGCGGAAGAAGGTGCTGATGTTGAGTTTGACCGTCTGGTTGTAGATAAGGAAACCCAAGGCGACGGCCGTCAGGAGACCCAAGATGGCTCCGAACACGGGACCGGCAGTCACACCGGTGGCTTGAATCGTGGACCAGATAAAGATGGCTGTTTCTAAACCTTCACGAGCAACCGCGACAAATGCCAAAGTGACCAAGGCGGACGCGCCGGTGACCAGCGCTTGGTCAACACCTCGTCGCAGTTCGCCACTCAAGGCTCGGGTAGCTTTCTTCATCCAAAAAATCATCCAGGTCACGGTGCCAACAGCAAGCAGCGAGACCACGCCGGCAAAAGCTTCTTCTGCGGAATCAGACAAAGTAGTTGAGGTCACGGCTAGTGCAGCGGTGAAACCTATGCACAACACGAGGGCTAAACCCACACCAATCCATACGGATCGAATTTGATCACGGCGATTGATCTTGATCAGGTAGGCGATCAGGATGCTCACGACGATCGCTGCTTCAAGGCCTTCGCGCAGTCCGATGAGGAAATTCCCGAGCATGCTGGCCGTCCGTTCTCTCTAGTTAGGTAACCCTTACCTTACCTTAGGTCAACTCAGGAGGCTCAGCCGGGGATTCCGTCACTGGGGCTACGCCGGTCTGGCTGGCCACAGCGATGGCTTCCAACACCGGTTCAAGGACGAGCTCGCGCTGCCAGGGCCGAGCGCCCAGCTGGCTCAAGAAAGCATCCGCTGGTCCGCGGTCTGGAGCCTGATCATCGCTCCATGGCGGTGTCCAGCACAGTCTCCTCAAGTAGTCAGGCGTGAGCAGGTTTTCCACGGCGATGGAGTGCTTGTTCGACAGCACGCTGACCGCGTGTCGAGCAGCCGACAGTCGAAGAGCGGCTTCCTTGTCCTTATCCGCCCAGGTGCGTGCCGGGGGTGGCCCGTCGCTAGGTACTGAATTTTTGGGCCACTGGTCGGAAGGCAATGCGGTGGCTGTGGCAATAGCCGAGAGCCACTTACGGGCATTGCGCTGTGCTCCACGGCCGCGAAATCCAGGAAGCTTAAACAACTGTTCATCGGTTGTTGGCACCGCGAGTGCAACTTCGACAATGCCAACATCTTGCAAGATGCGGCCAGGTGCGATGTCGCGTTCTTGGGCGATCTGATCACGGGCTTGCCACATCTGCCGAACGATGGCTAAGCCCTGTGGTTGACGGACACGATGCAATCCGGACACACGGCGCCAAGGATCAACACGCTGCGGGGGAGGTGGTGCGGTGACGATGGAGTGGAATTCCTCATGCGCCCAACGGGTTTTGCCTTGATCTTCAAGGTCTTGTGCCAGGGCGTCGCGAAGTTCGATCAGGACTTCAACGTCCAACACGGCATAACGCAACCAGGGGTCAGGGAGCGGACGGGTGGACCAGTCAGCAGCGCCATGCCCCTTTTCCAGGCGAAGCCCCAAGACCTCTTCCACCAGAGGCCCAAGGCCTACGCGCGCTTTGCCGGCTATCCGGCCGGCTAATTCGGTGTCAAAGAGCGTGGTGGGACTCATGCCGAGCTCTAGCAAGCACGGTAAATCCTGCGAGGCGGCGTGCAAGATCCACTCAGCCGAGCCGATGGCCTCGTGGATGTGGTTCAGGTCAGGCAATCCGATGGGGTCGATCAAGAAACTGCCTGATCCGGCGCGCTTGATTTGGACGAGGTACGCGCTCTGTCCGTAGCGGTAACCAGATGCGCGTTCAGCGTCTATAGCTACCGGTCCATGGCCCGCAGCAATGGCCTCAGCGGCCGCCGCAATCTCGTCTGGACGGTTCAGGACAGGCGGGACGCCACCAGAGGGTTCGAGCAGGGGTAATTCCACGGCTTCGGGAGCGGAGTCAGTCGTGGTCACGTGACTAACTTAGAGGCTGGCTGCTACTAATCTCACGCGCGGCACGAGAAGCGGACAACTAAGAAATCTGGTTCCGCGCAGCATCAAAGATTTCCGACCCAGAGGCTGACCACACGCCGTCAAGCCCATTGATGTGAGCCAGTACGCGCTCGACGTGCTTGATGCGGTGCGGTTGCCCCACCAGCCATGGGGTCAAGGTCAGCGTGAGGATGCGCCCACCCTGCTCTCGAGACTCCGCCAGCAAAAGATCAGCCGCATCGCAGACCTGGTCGGCCCAGGACTCCTCTGAATGCAGGTTGTCGACCAAGGTGTACGTGTCACTGATTTCGGTGGCGAGTGGCATCGACCACAAGTCGCCCGATGCGACATTCCACTTGTAGGGCAGCTCATCGTTGACCCAGTCGCAGAAGTATTCGATACCTTCTGCGGCAATTAGATCGGGCGTGTTGGGCGAATTGAACTTGCCAGGGCTGAGCCAGCCGCGCACCGGCTGTCCGGTGAGTTCGCGAAGACGCGAGAGTGAGCGTTGAACGAGTTCACGTTCAACTGCTTCGGCTAGGCCGCCGGCATGCGGGGTGTCCATGGACCACGAGTGACCCATGATTTCGTTCCCACGATCAAGGATCAGTTGACGCAACAATGGTTCGCGTTCAAACAGCCGAGTGTTGACCGCGAACGTTGGCCTGATGTGCGCAGCGTCGAGCGCTTTGAGTACGCGGTGGATTCCCACGCGGTTTCCGTAGTCGCGCAACGTGTAGTGGCGCAGGTCCGGGTACGGCATCGTCATGTTGCCGGGAACCTTGATTGGTTCACCCTTGGGGTTGAGTGGAAAGAACTGCAAAGGAACAACCACAAACACAGCCAACGTCTTGCCATCGGGCCAACTCAAGGGTGCGCGATCAGTGAGCATTGACCACTCGTAGCGGTCGTGGTCGTTGCCGTAACGGCGGTTGGGGTAGTCGAGCGGGCCGCTGGCGGCAGGAGTGGTCCAGGTCATCAGGCTGCGCCCCCTTCAGCGTTGATTGATGCAATTGATGCGGTGGCGGTTTCGTAATGGTTTTGCAGGTAGTAGTCAGCAATTTCGCGACCGGTGGTGACCCACACGTCCGAATGGCCGGTGATGTATTCCAGGGCTTCTTCAAATGCCGCCAAGCGATGCGGCGTAGACACCTGGTAGTTGTGGGTGGGGATGCACATCACCGTGCCTGATTCGGCACCCTCGGCGTAGAGCCGGTCGAAGGCATCCTTGATCATCTGTCCGTAGCGACGAGGCTCAATCTTGTTCACCACATAAGCGATGGTGTCGTTGAGTTCGAGTGAGTAGGGGATCGAGACGAAGGGCTTGCCACTTCGCACGTTGATCGGCGTTGGTTGGTCATCGTGGAAGAGGTCGCAGGTGTACGTGCCACCGGCTTCAGCCCACAGATCAACGGTGGTGGTGCTGTGCGACAAGGCAGGTGCGAGGTAACCCACCGGCGCGCTACCGGTAGCGTTCTTAATGGAGTCAATCGAGTCCTGAATCAGTTCGCGCTCTTGATCTTCAGTGAGTCCATAGGTGTAGCGCGTGTTGTAAATACCGTGCGAGAAGAATTCCCAGTCACGCTCTTTACACAAGTCGATGATTTCGGGGTGGTGATCAATCAAGGCACTGCTCAGCGAGATGGAGCCGCGAATGCCGTACTTGTCGAGCACCTTCATCTGTCGCATGTGGCCCACGCGGTTGCCGTAATCGCGGATTGAGTACCCGGCCACGGATGGGAAAGGTGATGGCCACGGGGTGCGGGAGGCATTGGCGGGGGGATTGAGTTCGTAGACCTCAATATTGGGCGCTACCCACAAGGCAATGCGCGCCCCATTGGGCCAGGTGATCTTGGGTCGCTGGTTATAAGGCCACGGTTGGTAGTACTCCAAGCCTTCTGCCTTGTCTTGGTCGGCCACGATCAGCCTTTCTGGGTATCGAGGTAGGTGATCACTTCTTGCACGTCAACGACGTCGGCGTACTTGAGCATCAGGTCAGTCAGGTTGGCAAAGTGGTAGCTCTCGTGCTTATCGGCCACGCACTGCTCGGGAACAATGGTCCGGTAGCCGCGCGACAAAGAGTCAACCGCGCCAGCACGGATGCATCCAGATGTTGACCCACCGGTGAGCACCACAGTGTCCACGCCATGCCACACCAAGAGTGACTGCAGGGGAGTTTCAAAGAACGGCGATGGCATCCGCTTGGTGTACGTGATGTCGCTGTCGAGCACTTCACAGCGGTCATCGAATTCGTAGCGCGTACTGCCGTACTTGATGTTTTGTAGCGAGTCGGGAGTGTTGGTGCGCGTTCCCCACGCACCTGCATCTTCACCGCTTTCGACGTAGGCCACACGTGTCCACACCACAGGCCAGTCAAGGGCGCGGAACTTGCGCGCTAGATCGTTGACGTAGTTGATCTGGTTGGGGTCGGTTTCGTAGGCGGTAGCAAACTGCTCGGTGTCGGTGTACGCCTTTTGGATGTCGATGTTGACCAGGACTGCCTTCTTGCCAAAGCCAAAGCGCGCGCGGTTCGGGTTTGCCTTGACATCGTCCCAAATCTGGCGGGCGGTCTTGTCGGAAAGCTCCATGAAACATCCCTTAACTGTGAGGCCAAAACGCGTGCCTGAACCTTACCCAACGGCGATGGGGCTCGGCATGGGAAATCAGGCAAAGCAAAAACCCCGCCCTGGAAGACCAGAACGGGGCTTTTGGTGAACGTAGGGACTTACATTCCGTCGCCGTCCCAGTCGCCGTGGCTCTTGGAGCGCACGGGGAGAGAGGACACGATCGGCTCTGGTGCATCAGGGAAGATCTGCAGTTCTTGAGTAGGTCCAGCAACCAAGACATTGTCGGCTGACGTGTACTTGGACATGTCAAAGTTCGCGGCGCTGTGATCCACACCAAATCCCCAAGGTAGGTACGCCTCTGCCTTGGCTCCTTGGCTGAGCTGGAATTCCACTGAGTTGTTCAAGATGGTGAGGTCGTGCTCGGTGCGCCACGTAGGGCGAGTGGCCAAGTCAAAAGTGGATTTGGTCCAGCTCTCAGCCTTGCCGTAGTTCACCGCGTCGCCACCCCAGCGAACCCATTCGTTGTGGGTGTACCAGTTGGTGAGTTCGCCATCCGAACGCAGCAACCACACGGCGCCACCGTCCATCGAGACAAAGTGACCGTGCTTGATGCGGGCCGGGCGGAAGAAGTAGGAGCCTTCGGTGATCGTCCCATAGTTGTACGTCATCAGGCCAGAAGTCTGGTAGGCCTCTTCGTAAACGGGGTGATGCGCCAAGCGGTGGTCAGCCCAGCCTTCGTTTGCTCGCACTAAACGTGAGTAGAAACCGCTGATGGAGTCAACGTGCAAGTACTTGATGACTAGGCCGGGCATCGGACCGGCATTCGGGACGATGTCAAAGTCTCGGTCGGTGGTTTGTTCCGTGGTGACCTGCTCATCGGGACGACAGGTGCTCCAGCGCTCGGCGCCTACGTCGTAACCAGCATCTCCGTATTCGCGAAAGTGTAGAACGGTGGTTCCTGCGGTGAACTTGATGTAGTCGGCAACAACGCCCTTGGGAATTTGAACATAGCCACCCGCGGTGAATGTTTTGCCGCCGTAGTTCATTTCACCGTTGAGGACAAACCACTCGGTGTCAGCGTGGTGCACGCCACCGGGGCGACCCCAGTCGGTGATGAATTCAACGGTGAGCGAGCTCGAACCGTCTTCTTCGTCGACAGACAAGCGACGCTCACGAGCTTCGCCTTCGCCGCCGTAAAGCTCGGCCTTGTGCCAGATGTAGTCGGTGTCCTGAATCACTTCAACATGAGGGCGCACTGGTCATTTCCCTATCGTGAGGAGGTAGGTGATGCTTGGGTTAGGTAAACCTTACTTTATGTTTTTGTGGGTCACACGCTGGCGCGTTTGGCCCCTAAAGAGCCTAGTCGCCGGCGTAGATGTCCCGCAGGTCGGTCTTGACCACCTTGCCCGACGCATTGCGGGGCAGGGCGTCAAGGATGTAGAGCTCCCGGGGGATCTTGTAGCCGGCTAGACAATTGCGCAAGTGCGCATCCAACTCTTCGATGGTCAGGGATTGGCCCGGCTTGAGCACGGCGTAGGCCACGACCTTTTCACCCCACGTTTCGTCGGGCGCACCGATGACCGCAGCCTCGATCACCGAATCCAGCACAACAATCTGTTCCTCAACATCGCGTGGGTAGACGTTCACTCCACCGGAGATGATCATGTCCTTCTTGCGATCAACGATGGAGATAAAACCTTCGTCATCAACGATCACGATGTCACCACAGGTCAAGAAACCATCATCAGTTGTGCAAGCAGCTGTTGCTTCTGCATCGTTGAGGTAACCATTCATCAAGAAAGGGGAGCGGCTAAAGAGTTCGCCGGGAGTGCCGGTAGGAACAGGATTGCCTTCGTCATCAACCACGCGTACTTCGGTCATAAACCACGGGTGTCCAACGGAACCAGCTTTACGCGCTGCATCCCTGGGGCGAAGGTTGGAAACGATGCCGCCTTCGGTGGAACCGTAAAGTTCGTGAATGTCCACGCCGGCGAAGAATTCCATGACCCATTCCTTCAAGGCCACCGGCAAAGCCGCAGCGTTGAAGTAGATGGTGTCCAGGCTCGAGAGGTCGTATTCGGCCAGCTTTTCTGGGCCCAGGGCCTTGATCATGGACGCATGCGTGGGCACCAAGAAGATGGACTGGGCCTTGTCGCGCTGGACCATGTCAAGCAATTCCGCCGGATCCCAACGGCGCAACATCGACACCGTTCCGCCCATGGCAACAGGTGTGTAACCGAACAAGAATCCAGCGCCGTGATACATCGGAGCCACAGCGATGGAGCGACGCCCGGTTCCCAGACCCCACTCAATAGAAGAGGTGTAGAACTGCAATGTGCGAGAGCGGTGACTAATCAATACGCCCTTGGGCTTGCCGGTTGTTCCCGATGTGTACGCAATGCAGAACGGATCATTTTCGTGCACGGCAATGCGCGGATGCTCACTGGATTGAGCGCCGATGGCTGCTTCGTAATCATCACCAAGCGTCGTGCCATCGATGGAGTACACAGCTTGAAGGCCAGCAACTGATCCGTCAGCAACATTGCTCAAAGCGTCATCCAAGAACAACGCTTGGGCCGAAGAGTGATTCATGATGTAGTCGACTTCGCTGGCGCTCATGCGCGGATTTAGCGGAACGAAGGGATGGCCAGCGCGCGCTAGGCCGGCAGCAAGCTCCATGTATTCGCCGCGGTTGCCAAGCAAGATCGCAACTGGTGCCTGGTCTGGCAGTCCAATGCTGGCGATGAGGTGGGCCACCTGGTTAGTGCGCGCATCAAGCTCGGCGTAGGTCCAGGTGCGCTCGCCATCGATGATCGCGGTGGTCTGGGGCTGGGCAATGGCGAATTCGCCTATGCCGTGAGCGATGTTGAGCGAATCGCCACCAGGAAACAGCGTCACAGTTCCTCCAAAAAGCCTCTACCAGTAGGTGGACATCCTGCCCCAAGCCGCTGGGCCTGACCCGGGTGGGCGGAGAACTCGCTAACCCGCAAGCGCGAGGGCGGAGTGCATCTGGGTCAGGCCTTCCTGCCTTAGGTGGAGGGGGCGATCGAGAAAGTGGGGGGTGGGGGAAAGAAAGTGGAGGGAAATGCTTGTATTTGGAGCAAAGTGGGGTAATGTGGCGATCCGCACCACAGAACCGAGCCGCTAGCCGTGGGGGTTAGTAGCCGGGGAACCAAGGAAAACCGGCCCTGCGAGGGCCGTTTCACGAAGGGGAGGTCGCTGCCAGTGTCGTTGATGTTCCTGGGCCAGCACTTTCCCCGCCTTGATGACAAAGGCCGCATGATCCTTCCGGCGAAGTTCCGTGAAGCTCTCGCTCCTGGCGTGGTCTTGACCAAGGGTCAAGAAGGATGTCTCTATATCTATCCGGCGGATCGATTCGCCGTGATGACCGAAGAACTCAGCAAGCTCCCCGTGACGTCAAAGTCCGCGCGCGATTACAACCGTGTTCTTTTCTCCGGTGCATCGGATGAAATCCCCGACAAGCAGGGTCGAGTCACCGTTCCTTCGCAGTTGCGTGATTACGCGGGATTGACCAAAGAGTTGGTCGTCATCGGAAACAACACGCACTTGGAAATCTGGGATCTCCACACCTGGAACACCTACTTAAGTGAAAAGGAATCGTCCTTCTCTGACATTTCAGAAGGAGTGCTTCCGCCGACATAAATCCTGTGTTGCGGCCCCCGCCCGCTTGCCCTGACGCCCCTTCCCCGGCGCCAGGTCCCCACTAAGCGGGTAGGGACCGGAATGCAGGAGAGCACGACAGCACTGCCAGCTTCACCTCGGTTGCACTGCGGCAGCTGAGTTCGGGTCGAATAGCTAGGGGAACGTCATGGGTGAGGGTCACGTGCGTGAATTCACGCACGAGCCTGTGCTCCTTGAGCGTTGCTTGGCACTTCTGGCCCCAGCCCTTGAGGCCGATGACGCAGTCGCTGTTGACGCCACCTTGGGTTTGGGCGGACACAGCGAAGCGATCCTTGAGCGCTTCCCGCAGGTGCGCCTGGTCGGACTCGATCGCGATCCAGTGGCTTTGGAAATGTCCCGCAAGCGCTTGGCGCCGTTTGCTCAGCGCACAACTTTGGTGCATGCGATCTACGACCAACTTCCTCATGTGCTTTCGGAGCTAGGAATTGCACACGTCAATGGCATCTTGTTTGACCTAGGCGTTTCCTCGATGCAACTCGATGATGCCGAGCGCGGTTTCGCCTATTCACAAGATGCGCCACTAGACATGCGAATGGACAACACGCAATCCTTAACGGCGGCGGAGGTTGTTAATACCTATTCCGCGCGCGATTTAGCACACGTCCTGCGTTCGTATGGTGACGAACGATTCGCCAAGCGCATTGCGGATCGCATCGTGGGGGAGCGTGAACGTGAACCCTTCAACTCCACCGCGCGACTGGCAGAGGTGGTGCGCGAATCCATTCCAGCTGCTGCTCGCCGTACCGGTGGACATCCGGCCAAGCGTTCGTTCCAGGCCCTGCGTATTGAAGTCAATGGCGAACTCGATGCTTTGGAAGCAGCCATTCCGGCCGCAATCGATTCCTTGGCGCTCAATGGCCGCATCGTGGTGATGTCCTACCAATCCCTCGAAGACCACCTCGTCAAAATCTCTATGGCAGAGCGGGCCAAGAGCACGTCGCCGCGGGGCTTGCCTGTGGAACTTCCAGGTCATGGTCCCGAGTTGGAAATCTTGACTCGTAAGGTCGAAACCGCCAGCGATGACGAACTTGCGCGTAATCCTCGCTCGGCACCAGCGCGACTGCGTGCTGCTCAGCGGATTCGAGTGGCCGCGTGAGTGCTACCGCGCGCGTAGCCGCCGTTCCTCAGCAGCGCCAACCCTTGGTGGACGAGCGCCCGGTGGAACTGAGTTTGCCCCTTCGGCTGTTGCGAGCACCGCGTAGCCAAGCGCCTCGTAAGCCGTATGTGTTGTTGCTGTCAGGATTGTTGACCGCTGGCTTGTTGGGATCTTTGTTGTTGAACACGATGAATTCACAAAACTCATTCGTCATCTATGACCTGCGCGGTGATGTGAAGAAACTCAATCAAGAAGAGCAGGCCCTGATTCAAAAGGTTGCGGAACAGGAATCACCCATCGCACTGACTCAACGTGCTCGCGCACTGGGCATGGTCCCGAGTACCTCTCCTGTTTTCTTGCGCCTGAGTGATGGCAAGATTTTGGGTGTGCCCAGGGCAGCAAAAGCTGAACCGAAGCCTGCGCCGAAACCCGTGAAGTCTGTTACTAAGCCAGTGGCACCAGTCAAGCCCGTGCCCAAGCCAGTGGTACCAGCCAAGCCCGTGACCCAGCCCGTGACGCAGCCTGGCGGTGGCCAGTGAGCACAACGCTGAATCCACCACGTCAACGACCGCAGGGTCTCCGCACACCGCCACCACATCCTCCGCGTTCTCGACGTCCAGTGAGTCAGCCCAAGCCGGCAAACCCGAAGCGTCGCCTGCGCTTGGCTGGTGTGGTGTGTTTGTTGATCTTGATTGCCTTCGTAGTGAAGCTTTTCTATGTTCAGGCCCTCAGCGCCCCCACCTTTGCTGGCGCGGCCACGAAGTCGCGATCGGTGACCAATGTGTTGCCGGCAGTTCGTGGCACGATCACTGATGCAACAGGTATTGCCTTGGCCACGACCGTTGAATCTCGAAATATCACTGCTGACCAAACGCTGATTAAGAATCCGCAAGCAACCGCGGAACTCCTTGCGCCCATGATTGGCAAATCGGTGGCGAGTGTGCGGGCACGCTTGAGTGGCGAACGACGATTTGTGTATGTGGCGAAGGGGATCACCCCAAAGAAGTGGGATCAGATCAAGGAAATGGGAATAGCGGGAATATTCTCAGAAGGCACGAGCACTCGGGTGTAACCGGCAAAGTTAGTGGCTGCAAATGTCATCGGATTCGTCGGAGCCGATGGAGCGGGCCTAGGTGGCTTGGAACTTTCGTTGCAATCAACTCTGGCCGGTACCCCCGGTAAGCAGACGGTGGAAACGGGCGCGGGCGGTCGCCAAATTCCATCGGGCACCGACAAGGTCACTCCGGCGCTCAATGGCAGCGACGTGCGCTTGACGATTGACCGCGACATCCAGTGGGTGGCGCAGCAAGCCATAGCTGCCAAAGTGGCTGAGAGTGGAGCTCAAAGCGGAACAGTTGTCGTGATGGATCCACGCACGGGAAACATTTTGGCGATGGCGACAGCGCCGACCTTTAATCCCAACCAGCCTTCCGCGAGCAAGGTTTCCGTTCGTGGCAATCGTGCGGTTACCGACATTTATGAACCCGGATCGACCAGTAAGATTATGACGGCAGCTGCCGTGATTGAAGAAGGAAAACTGAAGGTCAATTCCAAGATCACGGTGCCGCCGGTGTTGGTTCGTGGCGGAAGCGTTTTTAATGACAGTGAAAAGCACGGCACACTCCGCCTGACCTTTGCTGGAGTTCTTGCGAAATCGAGCAACATTGGAACGATTCAAGCTTCCGAAAAGATCGGCGCAAAGACCCTGTACGGCTACCTCAAGAAGTTTGGTATTGCTGAGCCCACCGGGTTGAACTTCCCGGGTGAAAGTCGCGGACTACTTCCCGCCCTCAAGGACTGGTCGGGGACGTCCTTTCCCACCATTGCCTTTGGCCAGGGATTGTCGCTGAACTCGATTCAAGCTACATCGGTGTTCGCCACGATTGCTAATAGCGGTGTACGCGTTGAACCTCGCTTGGTCGCCGGTACGACGGGCAACGATGGCACGTTTGTTGAGGCTGCTCAATCGCGTCGCGTTGAGGTGGTCTCACCAGCTACCGCTCGCACAGTCACGGACATGCTCGAATCAGTGGTGAGTGATGGCGGAACCGCTCCCATGGCCCGCATTCCTGGATACCGGGTCGCAGGCAAGACGGGAACTGCTAACCGCGTGGATCCAGCCTGTGGTTGCTACCGCGGTTACACCGCATCCTTTATCGGGTTCGCTCCGGCGGATAACCCACAACTGGTGGTTTCCGTGACGTTGCAAGCACCCAAGCGCGGTCACTACGGAGGCATGCTCGGCGGACCGGTGTTTAAGCGCGTGATGTCCTTTGCACTTCAGGATCAGCGCATTCCGCCAACTGGGTCCAAGGCCCCCGCCTTGAAGTTGACTTGGTGATGATGACTTTCCCTAACCTCGTCGTTGCGAAGTAGGGGGCACTATGTCTGTGGCCGCTAGTTCCTTACGTCCCGCCACCTCAGGTGCTTTGCTCTCAGAGGTGGCACGTGCTGTCTCGGGAGACGTGCGAGGAGCTGACGTTCAGGTCAGCGGAATCACGCACGACTCACGAACCATTCACGACGGTGACGTGTATGTCGCTTTCGCCGGGGCACGATTTCACGGATCCGAGTTCATTGAGCAGGCGATGGCCAATGGCGCTGTCGCGGTGCTGACAGATGAGATCGGTGCCGCAGTTGCCGATGCAGTAGGTCTTCCTTGTGTTGTCGTTCCCGACGTTCGCCAGGTCCTTGGCACAGCCTCATCCACGATCTATGGCAATCCGGCTGAGTCCATGACCATGGTGGGAATCACCGGTACGAATGGGAAAACAACCACTGCGTACTTGCTTGATGCGGCATTGCGAGCTGCTGGGCGAACAACCGGTCTGATCGGAACGATTACCACCACTATTGATGGCGAATCCGTTGCCAGCATCCGCACCACTCCTGAAGCGACAGACTTGTTCGCACTCTTGGCCGTGATGAAAGAGCGTGGGGTCGATGCTGTGGTGATGGAAGTCTCGAGTCATGCCTTGGTCATGGGTCGGGTCAATGGGATCACCTTTGATTCCATGGGATTTACCCATCTATCCCAGGACCATCTTGACTTTCACCACACGATGGAGGAGTACCTAGCAGCGAAAGCGTTAGCTTTTACTCCCATCCATGCTCGCCACGGAGTGGTACTCCTGCTTAGCGATGACTCGCAAGCGTGGAGTCGCTCGCTCATCGCACGGGCCCAGATTCCTTTGACTGTCGTTCGCGACGCCAACGTGTCTGGCGAAAGTGGCGATATGACATTTAGTGTGCATTCGGGCGGGCAGCACACAGCTACGGTTATCTCGACGTCTGATGAGGTCGAGGTCTCCACGCAGTTGGCCGGCTCATGGAATGTCCTTAATGCGGTCTTGGCTCAGCAGTTAGCAGTAAGCGTTGGAGTCAGTGCAGATCTCGCGATCGCAGGTATTGCCTCACTCACCAGTGTCCCTGGACGTCTTGAGTCCGTTCAGGTTGAGGGAAATGCCATCGAAGGTTTTGTTGATTACGCGCATACACCCGATGCGGTAGAGCAGGTTGTGTCGGAGTTGCGCTCTGTCATCGGCAACCAGCGCAAGTTGGTCGTCGTGATTGGGTGTGGGGGCGACCGTGATGCGCTTAAGCGCCCGCTCATGGGAGCTGCGGCGGCTCGGTGGGCTGATGTTGTGGTGATCACCGACGACAATCCGCGAAGTGAAGACCCAGTTGATATTCGTACGGCGGTAATGACAGGTGCTGCGAGTGCCAATGCGTCTGCTTCTTTGGTCAATGTCGCTGATCGTCAAGCCGCGATCCAACAAGCTGTGGACTTGGCCGGTCCTGATGGGCTGGTGGTCGTCTTGGGCAAGGGGCATGAAACCGGTCAGGAAGTCGCCGGAGTTGTTACGCCCTTCGACGATCGCGTCGCACTGCGCCGCGCCTTGGGCGGTGCACAGTGATTGCACTAACCGCTGCTGAGATTGAAGCAATTACGCAGGGACGGCTGGGGCAGCTGACCGATCCGCAGATAGTAGTGACAGGCATTGCTCGCATTGATTCGCGTGACCTTTCACCCGGTGACCTGTTTGTTGCCTTTCAGGGTGCAGACCTCGATGGTCATGACTTCGTCGACCAAGCCATGGGTAATGGCGCGGTGCTTTCGCTAGTGACCCGACCCGTCTCTTCTCCGCACGTTGTTGTGAGCAACATGTTGGAAGCGGTGTCGGCACTCGCTCGGCACAATGCACAAGCCCTGCAGTCAACCTGCATCATCATTGGCTTGACTGGGTCTTCTGGAAAGACGTCGACCAAGGACTTGTTGGCCAGTGTTCTGGAAGCCGCGGGTGAAACCGCGGCACCGCCAGGCTCGTTCAATAATGAGCTGGGATTTCCGCTCACCGTTTTGCGAGCAAACCTCAATACAAAATTTCTCGTATTAGAGATGGGGTCGCGCGGAGTAGGGCACCTTTCCTTGTTGTGTTCTATTGCGCAGCCACAGGTGGGCATAGTTTTGAACGTAGGTGCGGCTCACCTAGGGGAGTTTGGCGACCTCGAAACCACGGCGAGAGCAAAATCCGAAGTTATCGCGACACTGCCGTCGGACGGAATTGCTGTTCTCAATAGCGATGACGAGCGGGTGCGAGCCATGGCGGCTGTGACCAAGGCTCGCTGTGTCTACTTTGGTGACTCAGGTGATGCACTCGTAAGTGCTGAAAACGTGATCGTTGGAACGAATGGGTGCGCGCAGTTTGATTTGCGCATTTCTGGCTTGGCGAGTGAGCGAGTCTCGCTGCAGGTCGCCGGTCGGCACCAGGTGTCGAACGCTTTGGCCGTTGCTGCCACAGCGATCTCGCTGGGTATCAGCCCTGAAGTTGTAGCCGAAGCCCTGAGTAATGCAGGTCCGCGCAGTCCGTGGCGGATGCAAGTCGAGCAGGGCGCTAATGATGTAACGGTCATCAACGATGCCTACAACGCCAATCCAGACTCGATGCAGGCCGCGTTAGTTGCCGCAGCAGATATTGCCAACGCCCGGAGACTAGGAATTGTTGTCGGCGAGATGCTCGAGTTGGGAACTCATTCGAGGTCAGCGCATGTTGAACTAGGAACTGCCGTTGCTAAAGCGGCTCCAGCATGGGTAATCGCGGTAGGTTCAGTGGCGGAACAGATTGAAAGCGGTGCGGTGTCCGCTGGGTTGTCACCAGAAGTGATTAGCCGAGTCGACAACGCCCCGACGGCCATTCGTAAAGCACTCGAACTTGTACAACCAGGAGATGTGGTTTTGATCAAGGCCTCACGCGGCATTGGACTCGAAGTCGTCGCGCAAACCCTCGTGGTTGGTGGTAACTCGTGAAGCTGATCGTGATTTCCGCAGGCATCGCTTTGATGGTCTCGCTCTTAGGAACACCCTGGTTGATGCGGATATTGAACCGCCGAGGCTATTCCCAAGCGATCCGTGAATCCGGTGATCTACTTTTCCCTGATCACGAGAGTAAAAAGGGCACCCCGTCCATGGGTGGCCTAGCGGTCATCATCGCTGTGCTTGCCGGATATGGGGTCGCACATATTGTGCGTGGCACTCCACCCACAGCCTCTGGCTTACTTCTTCTCTTCCTCGTTGTTGGATTAGGTGCAGTTGGCTTTATTGACGACTACATCAAGATCTTCAAGCGTCGTTCCATGGGTCTACGTGCTAGCGCAAAGTTTGGTGGCCAGCTCGTCGTTGGCATTGTCTTTGGTGTTCTTTCCTTGAACTTCAGCGATGACCGAGGGCTAACACCGGCTTCTCGCGCAGTGTCGTTCATTCGCGATACTCCATTGGTCTTGCCGGCTGCAGTTTTCGTCCTATGGGCCTTGCTCCTGGTGGTGGCCACATCCAACGCGGTGAACTTGACCGATGGTCTTGATGGCTTGGCCATTGGTGCGGCGATGATGTCGTTTGCTGCGTACACCTTGATTGGTGTGTGGCAGTTCGGCCAAGGGTGCGCCCTCAGCCCAGGACGCAGTTGTTATGAAGTTCGAGATCCCCTCGACTTAGCGATTTTGGCTGCCGGTTTTACGGGAGCCTGTTTCGGATTCCTTTGGTGGAACGCCCCGAAGGCACAAATCTTTATGGGGGACAC
>CAMCVY010000016.1 GCA_945881995.1 Bifidobacterium breve
TGGTTTGCTCCTCGCCGGTGCCCGTTGGGAATCGGTTCGGTTGCGCGGACGGCGCACACGTCAATGGGCTGGAACCCTTCACTAGTCCAGCACCGGCGGGCGTGCGTGCAGGATGCTGAGTGGGTTCACGCGTAAGATCAGCGCGTGAGTTCACCTAAGACCTACTTCGTCACGACGCCTATCTATTACGTCAACGACGCTCCCCACATCGGTCACGCGTACACCACCGTGGCCGGGGATGTGCTGACGCGGTGGCACCGTCAACGTGGCGAAGACGTGTGGTTTCTGACCGGAACCGATGAGCACGGTCAAAAGGTTTTGCGAACTGCAGAAGCAAACGGGGTATCGCCGCAAGACTGGGCTGACCGCTTGGTTGAGTCGGCATGGAAGCCCGTATTGCACACCCTCGATGTCGCCAATGACGATTTCATCCGCACGACTCAATCGCGTCACACCGAGCGTGTCCAAGCATTTCTCCAGTCCCTCTATGACGCTGGGCACATCTATCAAGGTGACTACGAAGGCCCCTATTGCGTGGGGTGTGAGGAATACAAGGTCGCGGGCGACCTCATTGATGGAACCGGCGAGTACGCGGGACAAAAATGTTGCCCCATTCACAGCACTCCGGTGGAAATGTTGTCGGAGACCAACTACTTCTTTGCCTTGAGCCGCTATGGCCAAGCATTGCTTGATCACTACGAGGCCAACCCGAGCGCTGTTGAACCGGCCAGTGCACGAAATGAAGTCTTGTCGTTTATTCGTTCCGGCCTCGATGACCTGTCGATCTCTCGATCCACATTTGACTGGGGGATCAAAGTTCCGTGGGACGAATCACAGGTTGTGTATGTGTGGTTTGACGCCTTGCTGAACTACGCAACGGCGGTAGGCCTGGGAGACACAGACGAGCCGGGTCAATCAAAATTTGCATCGACCTTCCCTGCCGATGTTCACCTGGTGGGCAAGGACATCTTGCGATTCCACGCGGTGATTTGGCCAGCCATGCTCTTGGCTGCGGGTTTGCCGCTGCCAGCGAAGGTGTTCGCTCATGGTTGGTTGCTTGTCGGTGGCGAAAAGATGAGTAAGAGCAAGCTGACGGGTATCGCTCCTAGTGCGATCATCGATCACTTTGGTTCTGATGCCTTTCGCTACTACTTCATGCGCGCGATTTCGTTTGGACAAGATGGATCGTTCTCATGGGAAGACATGTCGGCGCGCTACACAGCCGAACTCGCCAATGGATTGGGCAATCTCGCCTCTCGTGTGACCGCGATGACGAACAAATACTTTGAGGGCGTGTTGCCCGAAGCAGTGTCGTCCGGTGCTGCTGAGAAGGAATTGGCTCAGGTCGCGGCACGAGCGGCACAAGCAGCCGATTCTGCTGTTGACTCCTTGAGTTTTTCCGGCGCGATCAATGCCACGTGGGAACTGGTCGATGCGGTCAATGGCTACCTCACCATTCAAGAGCCGTGGAAAGTCGCCAAGACGATGGACACTGACCAGGCTGCCCGTGATTCCGTAGCAACAACGCTGTACGCCGCGGCCGAAGGTTTGCGCATCTTGTCCGTTCTGCTCAATCCGGTGATGCCGAAGGCGTGCGCATCGTTGTGGTCGCAGTTAGGTGCCGAAGTTGCGCTCGGATCGCTGGCCAGTCAACGCATTCAAGACTGTGGCCAATGGGGTCTGCTTCCGGCGGGCAGCGTGTTGACTAAGGGTGACTCGTTGTTCCCCCGTTTGGAAGATCCTGAGGAATTTTCTTCATGAGTGAGGACCTCCAACCGGTTCGTGAGCGCCGAAATGAAGGTCGAACCCGCGATACCTCGTACCCACCTGCTCCTGAACCACTCGCCGTTGCAGTCGCCGACAGTCACTGCCACCTCGATATTCGTGATGGTGATACGTGGCTGGATGTCACCGAAGCCCTGAGTGCAGCGGCGGCTGTCGGCATTGATCGTGTGGTGCAAATTGGTTGCGACCTGCCGAGTGCTCGCTGGTCGGTGGAGGCCGCAAAGTCCCATCCCTCGGTTCTGGCGGCTGTGGCCCTGCACCCCAATGAGGCACCCCGGCTAGCGGCTGAATCTGCGGATCAACTCGATGCTGCGTTAGCAGAGATCGCCGAGCTGGCGATGCATGAGCGAGTACGTGCCGTTGGCGAAACAGGTTTGGACTACTTCCGCACTGACGAGTCGGGTAGAGCGGCTCAGCACCATTCGTTCAAGCAGCACATCGCTATTGCTAAGCAAGTCAACAAGCCGCTCGTGATTCACGATCGCGATGCCCACGATGATGTGTTGGCGATCGTGGATGAGGTCGGTGCTCCTCACACTGTGGTGATGCATTGCTTCTCAGGGGATGTCAACTTTGCCCATGAGTGCATTGATCGCGGCTTTATGTTGTCCTTTGCTGGCACTGTGACCTTTAAGAACGCCGACTCGTTGCGAGAAGCGTTGGCTGTTACTCCCTTGACCAACATCTTGGTCGAAACCGATGCGCCCTTTCTCACCCCAGCACCATTTCGCGGCCGCCCTAATGCGTCCTATTTGATTCCGAACACTGTTCGCGTCATGGCACAGACCTTGGACTGCAGCGAAGCGGAACTGTGCGCTGCGATTTCGGCAAACTCCGAGCGGGTCTTTGGACCGTGGTAACCCATGAGTGCTGATGAGGCGGCGCAACTTCTAGGTGCCGTGCGCATTCGGCAGTTAGCCAGCGAATTGAATCTGCGTCCGACCAAGCAACGTGGCCAAAACTTTGTTGTCGATGCCAATACGGTTCGCCGGATTGTGCAGTTGGCCAATGTTGACGTTGATGATGTCGTCCTTGAGGTAGGTCCCGGGCTAGGTTCGCTAACGCTTGGGCTCCTTCCGCAAGTAAACCGCGTTATTGCGGTCGAAATTGATGACGTTCTTGCTGGCGCTTTGCCCAAGACCATTAGCGAGCAAGCTCCGATGTTGGTCGACCGGCTACAGATCATCCATGCCGATGCGTTGCAGGTGAACTCGTTAGATCGAGAACCAACCGCGCTGGTGGCGAACCTTCCGTACAACGTTTCTGTGCCGGTGTTGCTTCACTTGCTGGCCACGTTTGATTCGATCACCAAGGTGCTGGTGATGGTGCAGTCAGAAGTTGCTGATCGCCTTGCGGCTCCACCGGGTTCACGAACCTACGGTGTGCCCTCGGTGAAGGCGCGATGGTTCGGAGAAGTTTCGCGGGTTGGATCAGTAGGAACCACAGTCTTTTGGCCGCAGCCGCGCGTGGATTCGGGATTGGTGGCACTCCAGCGCCATGCGCCAATCACGACGGAGGTGACTAGGCAGCAAGTTTTTGCTGTGGTTGATGCCGCTTTTGCCCAACGCCGCAAGACCTTGCGCTCAACCCTTGCGCAGTGGGCTGGCTCGCGAGAAGCGGTGGATACTTTGCTCGAGACGGCAGGAGTGGATCCCTCGCTTCGAGGTGAAGCCCTTGATGTTGCCCAATTCGCCGCGATTGCGATCGCCCGACAGCGCACAATGGGCTCATGACCGCCGCCCTCCCAGAGTTTTCCGAAACCGTTGTGGTGCGCGCTCCCGGCAAAGTCAATCTGGCTTTGTGCGTGGGTGGACTAGATGAGCATGGCTATCACGATCTAGCGACGGTCTTTCAAGCCGTATCACTTTTTGATGACATCACGGTCAGCCCGAATCCTGGTGGTGGGATCGAACTAACTATTTCGGGTGAGGGTGCTGATGTTGTTCCCACAGATCACACCAACATTGCCTGGCGCGCAGCCGAACTCTTAGCCCGACACCTAGGCACAGTGGCTGATGTTTCGATTCACATCGCTAAGGGAATTCCGGTTGCTGGAGGAATGGCTGGTGGAAGTGCCGACGCGGCCGGAACTCTAGTCGCGTGCGACGCATTGTGGGAGTCACGCGTTCCCCGAGAAGTGTTGTATCGACTTGCCGCCGAACTTGGTGCTGACGTGCCGTTCTCGTTGCACGGCGGGACAGCCTTGGGTTTAGGTCGTGGCGATCAATTGACCTCAGTGTTGGTACGTGGGGGATTCCACTGGGTGTTCGCCTTGGCCATCGGTGGGTTGTCGACACCAAGTGTGTATTCCAAGCTTGACGAACTACGCGGTGATCGCGCGATCCCTGAACCTCGAGTGCCCGATGCGGTCCTGACAGCGCTGAGCTCGGGCGATACCACGGCTTTGGCCAGCGCGTTGCTCAATGATTTGCAGGCACCCGCCGTGGCTTTGCGCGCGGATTTGCAACGAGTCCTTGATGCGGGGCTGGAGGCGGGAGCTTTGGCCGGATTGGTTTCCGGGTCTGGACCCACGTGTGCGTTTCTAGCCCGTGACCATGTACATGCAGTGGATATCGCGGTGAACTTGAGTTCTGCTGGTGTGTGCCGGACGGTGAAAACTGCTGAAGGCCCAGCCCAGGGCGCACGCGTGATTAGCCCGGGCCATTAGTTAGTCGGTGAGTTGTGGGTCAGCTTCTAGACCGGACAATCCATTCCACGACAAGTTCACCAAGTGGGCCACGACTTCTTCTTTACTCGGCTCGCGCACGTCGAGCCACCACTGACCAGTGAGCGCGACCATGCCAACCAGCATCTGTGCGTACATCGGTGCGTATCGGGTATCAAAGCCACGCATGCTGAACTGCTCGAACAGCAGGTGCTCTACCTGCGAAGCAACATCGCTGATTAAACTAGAAAACGTACCGGTGGATGTCGCCACGGGCGAATCGCGCACCAAGATGCGAAAGCCGTCGGAGTTTTGTTCAACGTAACCCAGCAGGGCGAAGGCGACCCGTTCAAGAACTTCGCGCGGGTGACCTGCCGTCAGGGACCCCTTGATGGCTTCAAGCAGTTTTTGAACTTCACGATCAACCACGACCGCATAGAGGCCCTCTTTGCCACCAAAGTGTTCGTAGACCACAGGCTTGGAAACCCCAGCCTTGGTCGCGATCTCTTCAACCGAGGTGGCATCAAATCCGCGCTCGGCGAAGAGGGACCGACCAATGTCCAAGAGCTGCTCACGTCGCTCGTTCCCGCTCATGCGGGTTCGTGGCCGTGACGATGGCTGGACGGTCTCGGACTGGTTGCTCACGTGCCCATCATGCCCAATGTCACTGCGCAAGGTGCAGCGTTCTAGGCTTGCCATCATTCAGGCGTGGTTTCCGCGCCAATCCCGGATCGTCTAGCTGGCAGGACGCCGGCCTTTGGTGCCGAGAACCGAGGTTCGAATCCTCGTCCGGGAGCTCCTGTTCGTGGCGTATTTCTCGCTAAGGTTGAGCGCGTGAGCCAGACCCGACCCGCTGCCATCGTCATCCTCGCTGCTGGCGAGGGAACGCGAATGCGTTCGCAAACCCCCAAGGTGTTGCATGCACTAGCGGGACGCACGCTCCTCGGTCACGTGGTTCATGTCTCGCGCACTTTGCATCCTGACCGCATCGTGGCGGTTGTGGGTCACGGACGCGACCAGGTCATTTCCCATCTCGCTGATATTGATCCTGATGTAGCCACGGTTGTTCAAGTTGAGCAAAACGGAACGGGCCACGCTGTTCGCATCGCCTTAGAAGCTCTTGAGGGAATCGATGGCACGGTGGTGGTGCTGTCCGGCGATAGCCCGCTGATGACCACTGAGACGTTGATGGCATTGGTGCAATCCCATGAAGGTGAACTCAATAGCGCCACCGTTTTAACGGCAACGCTGAAAGATCCCACCGGCTATGGGCGCGTCATTCGATCCTTTGATGGCACAGTCGAGGCAATCGTTGAACAAGGCGATGCTGATGATGACCAACGCGCTGTCCGCGAAGTCAATTCCGGGATGTATGCCTTTGCACTCGGACCATTGCGCGAGGCGCTCAACAAGATCAGCACTGACAATGCGCAGGGCGAGGAGTATCTCACCGATGTTGTGGCATTAATGCGCACGGCTTCATTGCGTGTGTCAGCCGTATCCGCGGCCCACCCCGACGAAATCCTTGGAATTAATGACCGAGCCCAACTAGCTCATGCTGGCCAGGTGATGCGCGACCGTCGCACCCGTGAACTGATGCTTTCTGGTGTGACCATCATTGATCCGGCCACGACGTGGGTTGATGTCAATGTGGATGTCGCACCCGAGGCAGTCTTGCTGCCTGAGACGCACCTAGTCGGTGCCACATCCATCGCTAGCGGTGCGGTCATCGGTCCGCGAGTGACTTTGGTGGACACCGAAGTCGGTGAAAACGCACAGGTTCGTGATGCCACGTGCGAGCTCGCCGTGATTGGCTCCGACGCAACCGTTGGTCCCTACACCTACTTACGACCGGGGACCACGTTAGAACGCGGCGCTAAGGCCGGTGGATTTGTCGAGATCAAGAACTCTCGAGTGGGTGAAGGCTCGAAGGTGCCGCACCTCTCCTACGTTGGGGACGCCGAGATCGGTGCTGATACCAACATTGGAGCCGCAACAGTCTTTGTGAATTTCGATGGCGAAAACAAGCACCGCACGGTGATCGGTGATTCCGTGCGCATCGGCAGCGACACGATGTTGGTGGCGCCGGTCACGATTGGCGATGGCGCGTACACGGCAGCAGGATCGGTCATCACCGAGGATGTTCCACCCGGTGCGATGGCCGTTGCACGTGCTCGGCAAAAGATCATCAATGGCTGGGTTCAGCGAAGGCGCCCCGGTAGTTCGTCCGCACGAGCCGCGGATGCGGCACAGGGTTCAGCCTCGACTCAGACCCCCGACGAGTAACAATCTTTGTCATAGCGCGGATCTAGGCGACCCACTTCCGCTACCGTGCGAGCAGAACGGCAGGATGGACTCCTGCACTTGATCACACGACCGAGAGGCTTGAAGTGACCGGCATTAAGACCACGGGCCATAAGAAGCTCATGCTCTTCACGGGCCGCGCCCACCCAGCACTAGCTGAAGCAGTTGCTGAGCAACTGGGCGTTGAAATTGTGCCCACCAGTGCCTATGACTTCGCCAATGGCGAGATCTTCGTGCGCTTTGAGGAATCAGTTCGTGGTTGCGATGCGTTCGTTCTGCAAAGTCACACCGAGCCCGTGAACAAGTGGATCATGGAACAGTTGCTCATGGTTGATGCGCTCAAGCGTGCATCTGCCAAGCGCATCACGGTCATCGTTCCGTTTTATGCCTACGCTCGCCAAGACAAGAAGCACCGTGGTCGCGAACCGATCAGTGCACGCTTGATGGCTGACTTGTTTAAAACGGCTGGCGCAGACCGCTTGATGTCCGTTGACCTGCACACCTCGCAGATCCAAGGTTTCTTCGATGGCCCGGTGGATCACCTGTTCGCGTTGCCGCTTTTGGCCGGTCATGTCGAGGAAAAATACGATCGCAGCAACATCACTGTGGTTTCCCCTGATGCCGGCCGGGTTCGCGTTGCCGAACGCTGGACCGACATCTTGGATGCTCCGTTGGCCATCATCCACAAGCGTCGCGACCCTGACATTCCTAACGAAGCCAAAGTTTTGGAAGTCGTCGGTGACGTCAAGGGCCGGGTGTGCGTCATCGTTGACGACATGATTGACACTGCCGGAACGATCACCAAGGCAGCGGACGCCCTGTTCGAAAATGGCGCCATTGAAGTCATTGCGACTTCTACCCATGGAGTGTTGTCCGGTCCGGCTGTTGAGCGCTTGACCAACAGTCGGATCTCGGAAGTCGTCATCACTGACACCCTGCCTATTCCGCCGGAGCACACTTTTGACAAGCTGACCGTGCTGTCGATTGCGCCCTTGCTCGCGCGGGCCATTCATGAAGTATTTGACGAAGGCTCGGTCACAAGCCTGTTTGACGGGCACTCGTAATTCCCCTGCCTAGACCCGAGGAAATCGTCTGATTTGACCTCGCGTAAGGTGTATTCACCGCAGACGTGGAGAGTGCTTTCCACCACGTCACCATGATTTGAGGAGTAGTCAGTGTCCGAGGTCCGCATCGATGCGCAGCCGCGTGATGAGTTCGGTAAGGGTGCAGCCCGCCGAATCCGCCGTGACGGCAATATTCCTGCGGTCATTTATGGCCACGGCACCGACCCGATCCACATCACCTTGCCTGGCCGCGATCTCACGCGTGCGCTGAAGCAGCAGAACGTGTTGATCCAGTTGCAGCTCGGTGAAGGCAAGACGCAGCTGACGTTGCCGAAGTCGATTCAGCGAGACCCACTTCGTCAGATCATTGAGCATGTTGACCTCGTGGTGATTAACGCCAACGAAAAGGTCATCGTTGAAGTTCCTGTTATCACCGTGGGCTCTGCTGAGCCTGGCAGTTTGGTTGAGCACGCTGACAACCTCACGGTCCTCGCACTTGCTACCAATATCCCGACCTCGATTGAAGTCGACATTGCTGGCTTGCCTATTGGTTCCACGATTCATGCTTCCGATGTGAAGCTGCCTGAGGGCGTTGAGCTTGCTGCCGATGGCGATGTTTCCGTGGTTCACATCGTGGCTCCTCAAACTGAGGAAGCTGCCACACCGGCCGCTGACGCTGCAGCCGAAGCCGCGCCTGCTGAGGCGTAACCACCGCTTTCTTGTGTGCTCAGTTTTGCCACAACACCATTGAGGTGAGTTATGACGACTTGGTTAGTTGTCGGACTAGGTAATCCTGGTGAAACCTACGCATCTACCCGCCACAATGCTGGCTTTTTTGTGGTGGATGAATTGGCCCGACGCACCGGTTCGAAGTGGAAAGTGCACAAGTCCCGAAGCGATGTAGCCGAAATCCGGCTGGCAGATCAGCGCACAGTGATCGCGAAGCCCAAATCGTTTATGAATGAGTCCGGCGGGCCTCTGGCCGGCCTGCGTGACTATTACAAGGCCGAGATTGAAAACATCATCGTCATCCACGACGAACTCGATATCGATTTCGGCGCCTTGCGACTGAAGCTGGGCGGCGGTGACAATGGCCACAATGGTTTGAAGTCGATTCGCCAGTCCATTGGTTCCGGGGAATTTCTGCGAGTGCGCTTTGGAATCGGCCGACCACCAGGCCGGATGGATCCAGCAGCATTTGTTTTGAAGCCGTTTGCATCCGCAGAGCGCAAGGAACTCGAGTTTCTCGTAGACCGCGCCGCCGACTCGGTGGAATCTCTGATCCGCGATGGTTTAGAAAGTACACAAAATACTTTTCACACCGACGTGGCCAAGTAGGCGATTACTACAATGGCGAGTGTGGAATCCGATGTTCAATTTGCTCGGGTGTTAGCCACCGAAATCGGCGATGCACTCTTGGCTGTTCGCGATGAACTTTTTGCTCGTTATGAAGGGCAAGAGATCAAAGACCGCGGCGATGCTTTGGCTCAGGCCATCATCGATCGCCAGATGCGAGCACGACGACCGCTTGATGCGGTGTTGTCGGAGGAAGCGGTTGACGATCTCGCCCGCTTGACGGCTGATCGAGTCTGGATTGTTGATCCTTTGGACGGCACGCGCGAGTTTGCTCGCCAAGGGCGCATCGACTGGGGTGTGCACATTGCGTTGTGGGATGCCAGCCAAGGTGCCCTTACGGCTGCCGCCGTTGCGTTGCCAGCCCAGGGTGTGCTGTTTGCCACCGATGAACAGGTAAATCGTGCACCGCAATCGAGTCAGGTCGTGCGCGTTGTGGCAAGCCAAAGCCGGACGCCGGAAATCTTGCAGGCCGTCGGCGAAGCGATGCCCATTGAGATCGTCTTGTGGGGCTCAGCCGGTGCGAAAGCCGCGCGGGTGATCACCGGCGATGTGGATGCCTACATTCATGATTCGGAATTGAACGAGTGGGATTCAGCCGCACCAATCGCGGTGGCTCTGGCTAATGGCTTGCATGTCAGTCGCCTTGATGGCTCGGCCTTCACCTTCAATCAACGAGTCCCGGTCACTGGCGGAATCTTGATGTGCCGACCAGAACTAGCTGATGCGCTCTTGGCTGCGGTGAACTCGTAGCCATCATGAAAATTCGCGGGCTCCTGACAGCACTTGATCCAGTCCTAGCGAGCCGAGGGATCATCCCTGATGGTGATGGGCGCAATGGCGGCGAAGTAGTCGGCCCGGACGCGATCCGACCGTTCGTCATCGCCCAATTGGCGGGAACGCCGAATTCGGGACGAACCGTTTTGGCCATCGTCGCGACCACGCGCGAGGCCCAGGACTTGGCGCAATCATTGCGGGGCTTGTTGCCGGCTGAATCTGTTGTCGAGTTTCCCTCCTGGGAGACATTGCCCCATGAGCGTTTGTCCCCCCGTGCGGACACCGTGGGTCAACGCCTTGCGGTGCTGCGCCGCTTGCGTCACCCCGATGAATCTGACGGCCCGATTCGCGTGGTGGTTGCTCCCGTGCGTTCGGTGCTGCAACCCATCGTTGCCGGTTTAGGTGATCTTGAACCTGTCGCCTGGAACGTGGGAGACGAGATCAATGTGGAGGATGTTCTCAACAAGCTCGTGATGGCCGGTTATGTGCGCAGCGAACTGGTTGAACATCGTGGCGAGTTTGCCGTACGTGGTGGGATTCTCGATGTCTTTCCGCCGACCTTGGATCACCCCTTACGTACTGAATTGTGGGGGGACACCGTTGAAGAGATTCGTAGCTTTGCGGTTGCGGATCAACGGAGTCGAGCCGTTGCTCCTGAAGAGAGCCTATGGGCTCCAGTGTGTAGAGAATTGGTCTTGACTGATGAGGTACGAGAACGCGCAGGAGTTTTGCGCGAGACGCATCCGCAGTTGAGCGATATTTATGCCAAGCTCGAGGCTGGGATCGCGGTTGAAGGCATGGAAGCCTTAGCACCTGTCTTGGTTGATTTGATGGAATCACTTTTTGATCAGTTCAGTGACGAGTCGGTCGTGGTGGTGTGTGACCCCGAGCGTGTGCGGACGAGAGCGCACGACCTCCTCACCACCAGCGAGGAATTTCTCAAGGCGTCGTGGTTGATTGCCGCTGATGGTGGCGAGCTGCCGATGGAATTCGAAGGCTCACAGTTCTACACCTGGGATGAAGCCAGAGATTTGGCAGGAGATCGCACCTGGTGGTCAGTGGCTGGTTTTGGTTTGGATGCTGAACTCCAAGAAGACAGTGATGTGCAGCGGGTGGACTCCGGCGTAGAGCTGGGTGCCCGCTATCGCAAGAACACGGACGAGTTATTGGCCGACCTGCGTGCACATCTTGACCTGAACTGGGCTGTCGTGGTGTTGACCGAGGGGCATGGTTCAGCAGAGCGCATGTGTGAGGTCCTCAATGGAGCCGACATTGCGGCGCGACTAGTTGATGAACTAGACACCGCCCCTGAGCCGAATCTGGTCACGGTGACAACGGCCAATCTTGAGGCCGGTTTTTTGGCCCCGAGTGCGAAGTTGATGGTCGTTACTCAAGCTGATATTTCGGGCGAGCGAGTGGCAACCAAGGACATGCAGCGCATGCCCTCGCGTCGTCGCGGCGGCATTGATGCTTTGGCACTGACTCCAGGTGACTTTGTTGTTCATGAACAGCACGGCGTAGGTCGCTATGTCGAGATGGTGAGCCGAGAAGTTCAAGGTTCGATGCGTGAGTACCTCGTCGTGGAATATGCGCCCAGTAAGCGTGGTGGACCGGCGGATCGATTGTTTGTCCCCACCGACCAACTCGATCAGGTGACGCGGTATTCGGGTGGCGAAGCGCCCTCGTTATCGCGGATGGGTGGAGCGGACTGGGTTAAGACCAAGGGCCGAGCCCGTAAGGCGGTCAAAGAGATTGCCGCTGGGCTGATCCGTCTGTATTCAGCGCGAATGGCAGCGCCAGGTTTCGCCTTTAGTCCCGATACGCCCTGGCAGCGCGAACTCGAAGATGCTTTCCCCTACAACGAGACGATCGATCAACTCGCCTCTATTGATGAGGTGAAGGCGGACATGGAACGTCCCGTCCCCATGGATCGATTGATTTGTGGTGATGTGGGCTATGGCAAGACCGAAATTGCGGTGCGAGCAGCATTCAAAGCGGTCCAAGATGGAAAGCAAGTTGCCGTCATCGTTCCCACGACTTTGCTCTCGCAGCAACACTTCGTCACGTTCAGTGATCGGTACGCCAACTTCCCGGTGAAGGTTGCTGGCTTATCGCGGTTTCAAACCGAACGCGAAGCACGAGCTGTGATCGCGGGACTGGCCGACGGCACGGTTGACGTGGTTATTGGGACGCACCGTTTGTTCTCCTCGGAAATCGCCTTCAAGGACTTAGGGCTAGTTGTCGTTGACGAGGAACAGCGCTTTGGTGTGGAGCACAAGGAACACCTCAAACAGATGCGCGCCGATGTTGATGTACTAGCGATGTCAGCAACCCCGATTCCGCGCACCCTGGAAATGGCCGTTACGGGCATTCGCGAGATGTCCACGATCCAAACTCCGCCTGAGGAACGTCATCCGGTATTGACCTATGTCGGTCCGTATGAGGATCGACAGGTCGCGGCGGCGATTCGTCGAGAACTCTTGCGCGAGGGTCAGGTTTTCTACCTTCATAACCGGGTTGAGTCCATTGATGCAGCCGCGCTTCGTCTGCGTGAGCTGGTTCCCGAAGCCCGCATTGCCATTGCGCACGGTCAGATGGGCGAAGCGGCCCTCGAGCAGGTGATCGTTGATTTCTGGGAGCGCGCCTTTGACGTCCTGGTCTGCACCACGATCGTGGAGAATGGACTCGACATCGCCAATGCCAACACGCTGATCGTCGAACGAGCAGATCGCTTGGGCTTATCCCAACTGCACCAATTACGTGGTCGAGTAGGTCGCGGTCGCGAACGTGCGTATGCCTACTTCCTCTACCCCCACGACATTCCTTTGACCGAAACAGCGCATGATCGTTTGACCACGATTGCTCAGCATTCCGAACTCGGCGGTGGCATGGCTGTGGCGATGAAGGACTTGGAAATTCGCGGTGCGGGCAACTTGCTTGGCGGTGAGCAGTCCGGTCACATTGCTGGCGTGGGCTTTGATCTGTATGTGCGCATGGTCGGTGAAGCCGTGGCCGAGTTCCGCGCAGGCGATGGTGCAACAGTTGAACCTCCGCCCATTCGCATTGAACTCCCAGTTGATGCACGCATTCCGCAGGACTACATCGCTGAAGAGCGACTTCGATTGCAGGTGTACAAGCAAATCGCAGCCATTACCAATGACGAACAAGCTGCGTCAGTTCACACGGAGTTGCTGGACCGCTATGGCAATTTGCCTGATCAGGTGGATCGCCTCCTACACGTGGCTCAATTGAGGCAGGTGGCGGCTCGGGTAGGTGTCCAGGAGATCCAACTCACGGGCCAAACCATCCGATTTTCGCCCGTTGACCTCCCCGATTCACGCCGCCTCAAACTTGAGCGGCTTTACCCGGGGACTCTGGTCAAGCCAGCGACGTCACTCATCATCGTCCCCGCGCCCAAGACGTCTCGCGTTGGCGGTCAACTAGTGCGCGATAATGACGTCATTGAATGGACACGTACTCTGTTGTTAGAAGTCTTGGGCGAGAATTAAGTGTTCGCGAATGTAATCGAAAGGGCTCTTGTGAAGTCAGCGCCGATGTGGGTCAAAGCAACCAGCACTGCGGCAGTCCTCGTTATGGTTGCTGTCGTGACGAGCGCCTGTGGTGCAGCAACTGCTTCCGATGCTGCTCGGGTGGGTCAGGCTGACCTTTCGATCCGAACCGTTCTTAGCCAAGCAGCGGTCATTGATGACCTCACCCGTGCCACCCAAGCAGGTGCACCCGATGGTGCCGCGGTCAATCGGGCTCAGGTAGCCGTGTGGATTGAAGAGCAACTCACTGCAGCCGTAGCCAAGGAGCTCAAGGTCACCGTGTCTGCGGCTCAGGTCGATCAGTTTCTCGTCAAGGTCGTACGCGAAAGCGGACTAACGCGTGAGGAATTTGCTCAGCAGTTTGCTATCCAGCAAGGCACCTGGGTGGTCCCCGAACAATTGACGACCTTTACCTTGACCTATTTGCAACAGCAGGCGATCAAGGCGAAGTTGTTGCCTCGTGGCGGCACCGCGGCTCGGTCCTTGGCGCTGAACAAGGCTTTGGCCAAGGCCTCTCAGTCTGAAGGTGTTTATGTCTCGCCGCGCTACGGAGCATGGGACGCGGCACAAGTTCGCGTGGTTGATGCAGCTAACGATCTGTCGAGCCCCGTTGATATCAAGGCCCCGTCTGTTCCTGACCCCTCTCGCGGCCAGCGGTAACGGAACCGGAATCTGACGTGGACGAGGCCTTACCGTTTGACGGCAGTCCGTACGCGATCTCCATTGGTGTGCGGCGCCTAGATCTAGCGAACTGGCTAGATCTAGATTCTCGAGCGGAATTACTGGCTCAGAAACTTCCACTCATTCAGTCCCACCATGCTGAAGTGGTTGCCACTATTGCGGGTTCTGAGGTCGGCGCGGAAGAAGTCCTAGGCTTGGTGAAGGCCGAACTTCGACACCACGGCATCGCCGGCGACTCACAGTCAACCTCGGACCATTCGTCGTTGCATCCCATTGATCGCGCTGGCCGGCTCGTCGGCGAAGACGTGTGCTTAATGGAGCAACGTCCCGAGCTAGGTGCGGGCTACTTCCTGACCGCAGCGTCAGTGTGCTTTCCCAGCCGTTGGGTTTTGTCAGAGAAAATCGGGACGTCTTTGAGTGCGATCCATGCGCCGGTACCAGGCTTCGAATCTATCGCTGAGGCGACAAACCGTTTCTTTGATGCGATCACCATTGACCGTCCTGCGCAACGGGTCAATTGGACGTTGATTGATGATGCGACTCTCTTTCAACCCGTCAGTGCAGGCCGAGCGCGTGACCGAACAATCGACCCCTCCGATCTTGGGGCAACCTTTCACCTGCGGATTGAGCGCCAGACCCTGCGCCGCCTTGCTGACACGGGTGGAGTTCTGTTCACGATTGGGACCACGGTGTCCCCATTGACCGCCCTGAGTTCGGCTCAGCGCAAGGACTTGGCCGGCACCCTGGCGGAGGTAGGGGAGCAGACGCAGGCCTATAAGGGCTGGGTCGGGGTTATCCCTCGCCTACTCACGTGGGCCGAATGAGGCTCTTAGCCCTCGTAGATCGGGCAAATCGCCAGCCCTTATGGGTGGTAGCAAAAGCACGAGGTAACAACTAGCCGAACGGGGGATACCCCGACTTTGGCCTTATGTGATGATGTGGTCAAGTCGTAGGAGGCATTGACCTTCGGGTTCGTCTGGTCGCATCTAGCCCGAAGTGAGCCATAGCGAAACCGGCCAACGACGAATCCACGGAATTCGCCTGTAGACACAACTGGCCGAGGGAATGTTATGCAGCTCTTTACTTCGCTTCACATCTCAAAGAATCGCTCGCGCTTTATTGCCGCGCTTGCAGCGATTGCTTTGACCGCGCTTTCCATGGGAGCCGGTGTCACGATGGCGTCGGCTAGCCCAGCCGGTCCCACCCCCACCCCGACGGCAAGTAGCGACGACGGTGTCGGTGGCCGTGACGATGATGATGAAGATGACTGTTCAGACTCCAACTACGGCCCGTCTGCGGTGAGTGGACAAAGTGGCTCGAGTTCTGAGGACGAGTGCTGCTACCCCGATTCCGATTCTGATTCTGATTCTGATTCTGATTCTGATTCTGATT
>CAMCVY010000017.1 GCA_945881995.1 Bifidobacterium breve
AGGACGGTGATCATGGGGGAGATCTCGTGGGATGGCCGAACGAGGGTGGCAAATTCGCCAATGATTTCACCGCCACGAACCTTGACGGCCCCGATCTCCGTAATCGCATCACTGGCCTGGGTTCCAGTGGTTTCGAGGTCAACGACGACAAATGTCACTTGGTCCAACGGGGTACCCAGATCATCAAGACACAGTTGACCTACGGATCGTGATGTGGGTCGGGTCCGAACGTGTGGCATGGCGTCGACGGTAGGGCGAACCCCTGACATTGGCCGACAACACAGCGCAGCACCACCGGTCACCGTAAGCAATGGATGTGTCGTGGGGATGACTGAGGGGCTTACCGCAATGGGAACGTTGAGTCTGAGTTAGTCACATCGTTCCCGCTGGATGTGGAAGTTCCCATGCTTGCAGTAGAAACAGCCGTGACAACACCCAGTAGCACGCGTGGTCGGACCTTGTCAGACCCCCCATTTACCGTCATTTCACCAGGTCGCGCTCCCCAGCGACCATGCCGACCATGAGAGGAACGGCCCTGATGTCTGAACTGTTGAATCCTCAGTCCTGGCCAGCTACGCCGGTTACGGACACTGACCTTCGGGTGGATTGTCATGGCTGCACCGCCCGTCCGGTCGCGTGTGGAGATTGCATCGTTACCTATCTTCTCGGCTCCCCACCCGAGGGAGTTGAGCTCGATCCGCAAGAACAAGCGGCTTTGGAGGCTTTGGCGGACGCAGGCCTCGTTCCTGCCTTGCGGTTTCACCCGCCCACCGCCTGACGCTTCCACCGTCGACCCTAGTCGGTATGGATGGGGTGTGTGGGGCCCATGTGAATGGTGTGAATCCTGTGGTGAGGGGCTACGGGAAGCCGCCGGGCGCACGCGCCACGCCGAACCCCAGTTTGTGCCTGATGGCACTTATCCCTAGTCTTAGTACACCTCGTTTTCGGACGGGGCAACGCCTAATCCCGGAGCGTCCGGGAACCGGGGACCCACGTACTTGGGGTGAATCGGTCGAACAGACCGTAGGGCCGCACTTCCCAGCCCGAACCCGTCAGCTCACCTGGTCGGCGAGAGAGGAAGAGGAGGCCGCCTTCATGGCGACCCAATCATTCTTTAGTTATTCAGCGCTCCGCGCTGTCGTCGGCCTGAGCGCTGCCACCTTGGTATTCACCGTTGTCCCAGCCGGCTCATCGACTGCAGAACCGTCTCTTAGTCTCGCTGAGGTCACGCGCCAAGTCGCTGCTCTCAACGAAGAAGCCTCAAATGCCAACGAGGATTTTCTTGCGGCGCAAATCAATGTCGACAACGCGAATCGTCGCTTGTCGTCGGTTCAATCACGGATTGCCCGCGAACAGCGCAATCTCAATGGTGTACGGAACGATATTTCCAGCCTCGCTTCCATCGCCTATCGCAGCGGTGGCTTGGATTCATCTCTTGAGCTGCTACTCGCCGATAATCCCACTGAGTTCTTGAATCGTTCTGCATCACTGGATCAATTATCCCGTGGGCAAGGTGCCGCGCTTCGTCGCGCACAAGCGTCAAGCCAGCGGTTGGCACAAGACCAGTTGGCCTTAGGGCAAGAACTTGGCAGTTTGAAGTCAGCCAAGGCCAGTGCCGCCGCGGCTGCAGATGCGGTCAGTTCACGGGCTGCCAAGGCTCGCGCATTGCTGGCCCGTTTGACGGCGGAGGATCGTGCCCGCTACGCCGCGGCGCAAGCTGCTCGACGGGCTTCTATTGCGCGGGCAAGTCGCGAAGCCATCCGTTCAGGTGGATCAGAAGGTGGTGGATTTAGTGGCGGTAGTGCAGGCTCGGGTCGGGCAGCTACTGCTGTTGCCTATGTCAAGGCACAAGTCGGCGACAATTATGTGTGGGGAGCCGATGGCCCCAATTCGTTTGACTGCTCAGGTTTGATGTTGGCTGCGTGGGGTGCAGCCGGCGTGTCTTTGCCGCACCAGTCAGGTGCCCAATATGGGAGCACGAGTCGGGTCAGTCGCTCCGAACTTCGTCCGGGTGACTTGGTCTTCTTCTACAGTCCCATTTCCCATGTTGGCATGTACATCGGCGGCGGGCTCATGGTTCATGCCGCTAACCCCGGCGACGGAGTGGTCGTTGATTCAATCAATGGTTACTGGTCTGGTCGCTGGGCTGGAGCCGGCCGCGTTTAACCAGCTAGGCATCCAGGCGAGGCGTTTTCCCTGTCTTTAGTTCGAGCGCGCATCTACTATGGAAAACATGTCTCAGGTGGATCCACAGGAGCCAACCCGGAAACATCGACGTATTCGCGCGGGCTTTGGCGTTGCTACCGCAATCGTGATTTTGCTGGTGGCTACGGCACCCTCGCTCCTGCTGCAGTCTGACCCACCCCCGGTTGCTGTGCAGGGCCAAGCATTTGTTGTCCCGACAAGCCCAGTTGCCACCCTGACCCAATCTCCGACGAGCCAAGAAGCGGTTGAGCGGCAGGCCATTGCGGCGGTTCTGGCGGATCGCAGTTCCGCAGTGGTGGGGAGCCAGTCCCCAACATTTATGGACACAGTCGGTCAGCGCGACGCTGCCTTCGCCAGCGCACAATTGCGTTTGGTGACCAATCTCATCACGGTGCCGTTTAACCAGTGGGACTACACCTTGCTCAACAAGCTCGATCCCACGGATTCGACAGCATCGTCAATTCAAGATAAGTACGGTTCGAGCGCAGTGACGTATCAGGTAGGTGTGCGTTATCGCTTGGAAGGTTTTGATTCGCCACCGGTCGTGGTTTTACGCACGATGAGTTTTGTCCCTGAAAGTGGCACCTGGAAAGTTGTTGCGGACACCGACACTGGACGGTTCCGTCAGCCGTGGGATGTTGATGTCATTTCGCTCGTCCGGTCAAGTGATGTACTCATGCTTGTCTTGGGTAACGCCAAGCCATCGTCATCGCTGAAGGAGCAGGCCGGTCAGGCAGTGCGGGACGTGACCACATTTTGGGGGACTGACTGGGACAAGCAGGTACTCGTCGTTGTTCCACGAAGTCAAAAGCAATTGGGAACCTTGTTGCGAAAGGATGGCTCGAGTTATTCGGCATTAGCAGCAGTTGCCACTGCTGAGCGCAACGGTGGATCAGGGGATGCGCCCGCTAACGTGGTGTGGGTGAACCCAGCCGGCTTTGCCAAGATCAATGCCCTGGGACGCACGATCGTTTTGCGCCACGAAATTTTGCACGTGGCAACGGGTGCTGCTGTCCCCAATGAATTCCCACTGTGGCTAGAGGAAGGTGTGGCCGAATACTTCGGCTATCGAGATTCAGGAGTCAAACAACAAGTCATTGCTTCTTCCCTTTTGGCTGATGCCAAAAACGGGCGGGTGCCCTCTAGGTTCGCCAAGACTGCCGATTTTGTCCCCACCAACCCACGACTGTCACAAGCCTATGAAGGATCGTGGTGGGCGGCACGACTCATCGTTGAAAGATATGGTGAGGCGGCGTTATTGCGGGTGTATCGAACAGCGCTTGGGCAATCAAACAAAAAGACAGCTGTTGATGTGGCATTGCGCCAAGAGTTGGGAATTTCTACAGCTGAACTGACAGCTGTGTGGCGAGCCTCGATTAAGGATGCGGCGTGATGGGTCGCACACTCGTCATCACTAATGACTTTCCGCCTCGTCCGGGCGGAATTCAATCCTTTGTCCATGGCTTGGTATCGCGCCTGCCTTCGGATTCAGTGGTGGTGTTGACGTCGGCTTGGCGAGGTTCTCAGGAGTTTGATCAAGCACAGGATTTCCCCGTCGTTCGGGTGAAATCCACGGTCCTGCTCCCTGGTCCTCGGGCCACGCGGTTGGCCAAGGAATTAATGCGGCAGTACGACTGTGACCGCGTGTTGTTTGGTGCCGCTGCTCCACTGGGCTTGATGGCTCCTGCGCTACGTAAAGCCGGGGCGGTGCGCTGTATCGGCATCACGCATGGGCACGAAGCGGGTTGGACGCGCTGGCCCATTGCTCGACAATTTATTCGGTCGTTAGGAGCCCGCCTTGATGCGATGACGTATCTCGGGGAGTACACGCGATCTGCGATTGCGGATGCGATTGGTCCACAGCGTGCCACAGGCTTAGTGCAATTGACACCTGGTGTGGACCCAGACATGTTTTCACCCGATGTTGATGGATCGGCAGTGCGTGAGCGTTACGACCTAGGGCAGCGCCCGGTGATCGTGTGTGTTTCTCGTCTGATGCCACGCAAGGGCCAAGATGTGCTGATTGAAGCTATGCCCTCGGTGCTGGCGCACGTTCCCGCTGTGGCCTTGTTGATTGTCGGTGGCGGACCACACAGGCAAAAACTCATGAAGAAGGTGTCCGAACTCGGCCTCACCACGTCGGTGATTATCACTGGTTCGGTTCCCTGGGATCAGTTACCAGCCCACTATGCGGCCGGAGATGTGTTCGCCATGCCCTGTCGTACGCGCTTGCGTGGTTTGGATGTTGAGGGGTTAGGCATTGTGTATTTGGAAGCCAGTGCCACAGGTTTGCCAGTGATAGGCGGTCGCAGTGGCGGTGCCCCTGATGCTGTTCTTGAAGGTGTGACCGGCCACAGCGTTGACGGAAATGATGCGGCTTGCCTAGCGGCGAGCTTGGTAGAGCTGCTCACCGATCACAACCGTGCAGGCCAGATGGGACAGGCTGGCCGAGCTTGGGTGCAAGAAAAGTGGACATGGAGCACGCAGTTGGACAAACTCACATCTATTTTGGCTGGCTAGTTTTCGCCGCCGGTGCTTTGAGTAAGACGTAATCCTGCTCGTTCAGCAGAATTTTCCATTGCTGCCGATTGGTCAGTTCGTATGTAAGCGCGGTGTCTTTGCCCAAGACGGCGAAGTTAGGCTGGATTTGTTTGAGCAATCCCTGCCAATCACCTTCAAGTCTTTCGGCCTTGATGTAGCGATCAATGTAGGGGCCACCATTGCGATCTGCTCGACCATCAATGGCCAACTTGATGTCCTTGCCACCGAAAGCGGCCAGCACCCCGGATGAGTTGTAGGTATTCAAGACGCGTTTCGGGCCGTCAATACTTGATAGCTTCGTGGCGATGCTGAGTGGCTTGGCTTTTCCCAAGGGATCAACCTGTGCGGTGAGCCACAGTCCACCTATGAGGGTCAGGCTGATCAGACCAATGCCCACAACCGTTAGGGACTTCTTCTCCGCGGGCGAAACCGGCCGAGACCGCAGGGGGTCAAGCGTGCTGAGGGTGGCGGCGGCCAAGGGTGCCAGCAGGATGGTCGCTGGCAGAACATTTCTAAAAGCCGATGCGCCAAAGGCAAAGAGAGCAAGAACGAACACCAGTTGGGACCAGGGCACCGGCTTGCGTCGACGAATCCACGTCCCCACCGTGAGAGCGATGATGGCGAGGAAGCCCATGGTCGTGGTGGACCAGACGGTGGCCGGCTGCCATTCAGCAATGTTGGCGGTGGCGGCCTTGAATTGAAAGGGGATCACCAGGCTGGACAGACCTAGGGGAGTGATGCATCCGGCAATCAATGATAACGCCGAGAGTTTGGCCGCGGTGAATGCCAGTGGCCGCTTGTCCTGTGATCGGTCGAGCACCAAGCCGATAGCGATAAGAGCAAATAGTGCTGGGGCAAGTACCCACATTCCATGCAGGTTGGCCCACACGATGACTATCGGGGTGACCACAAACCACCGAGGTGCATGGCCAGCAACGAGTAGATCAAAGGCAACGGCGCTGAGCCAAATCAAGGCGATGAACGAAGCCAGCAGTGGGCGTTCTTGAAAAAGGTAGGAAACGGGAATCAAGCTGAGCGTAAAAACGATGAGAACGGCTGCTGGCGTTGCCCGCTTGAGCAGCATCAGCGCGTAGGCGGTCAGGAATGCCAGCACCAGTACGGTGCGCAGCCAGATGATTCCGGCCCACCCTGCAGCAGCGTGCACACCAGCCATGAGGACTTCAAAGAGCCATTGCGTGGTTCGCCATGACGCATCGAAGGTGGACCAGGAATTACCCAGGTTGTTAACGGTTTGGGTGTCGAGGATTTCCTGGCCGATGAGGACATGCCAGTAGGTGTCGATATCGGTAATAGGCCCGATGGTGACGGCGAAGGCGGCAATGCCGACGGCCATGAGCGCCAAATGCGCTAGTTGTAGGGGTGCTCGCTGAGCTGTCGCTTGTTCGTCGCTAGACACGGTGTAAACCTACTGTCCAGTCGGAGATCAAGGAATGCGGGGAATTAGCAGGTGGAGCTTGCGCCCGCACTGACACAGGACGACGTATGGTTAAAGGTGTTCTTTACGCCAACCCCGAGCGCAAAGATGATGGCAACGATCACGGCTGCAATAGCGGCGACCAAGAGGCCATATTCAACAGAGGAAGCTCCAGCATCATCAGTAGCAGTGCTGGAACCGTCGCGCAGATGTCGACCATTAGTGAAAGTGGCGGAAATCCGAGCGACGGTGTCACGCATAGTTAGCAGCCGACGCCGGTACCGGCGCTGATGCAGGAGGAAGTCTTGGAGAAGCTGTTCTTCACCAGAGTTCCCAAGCCGAAGACGATACCTACGATGACTGCAGCGATAGCAGCAATGAGCAGGCCGTACTCAACAGCCGAAGCACCCTCGTCTGAACGAGTCATGGTGTTGCGGATTCGGTTCATCATGGTAGAGCCCTTCGTAATGTCTAGTGCTAAAAAACAGGGGAAATCTGCTCTTGAGTAGTTGTCTTAACCACTTATCTTAAGAAAAAAAAAGGGCGTTTAGATCTGTAGTTCGCCTAAACGATATCAACCGAACGGTTGATTTTGCGCCTAAAGCACCCTCGTCGTTGGTTAATTTCATGGTGGCAGCGCACCTCAGCCACGGCCTTCGGAGGTGATCAAACCCATATTTAGGGCCGTCATTAAGGCCTGGGCGCGGTTTGCGGCGCCCAATTTTTCGTACAGCTTGCTCACATGAGACTTGGTAGTGGATTGGCTGATGTAGAGCTCCTTGGAGATTTCAGCGACCCCGAGGCCATCGGCCAGGAGATTGAGGACCTCTCGTTCGCGTGGAGTCAGTTGGGGTCCGGAGGGGCGCAGGCGACGCTGCATGGCTTCGGCAAGGTCGGGAGCGCTAAACGATCCTGGCATCGCGACTGAGTGACGGGCTGCTGCCATGACATCGTCGGCGGGGGCACTTTTTGAAATAAAAGCTGACGCACCATTGTCGAGTGCACCAAAGAGGTATTCATCGCCGGAATACATCGACAAGACGACGATTCCCATCGCTGGATTGTTGCCGCGCAACTCCTTGACCAAGTCCAAACCACTGCCATCGGGTAGCCGAATGTCAACGATGACTACTTGTGGCGGATTTTGGACAAGCTCTTTTCGTGCCTCGGCCAACGATCCTGCTTCGGCCACCACGGTGAATTCACCACCACGCTCGAAGGATCGACGAAGTCCCTGACGGATGAGCTCGTGATCGTCAATCAAAATCACGGAAGTGGGCGTATCCCCAGTCATGAAGAATTCCTCCTTGGGGTGAACCATCGTTCACGCACATGTGGTGGTTTTAGTGTGCCGGAGGAGGGGGGGTTGGGCGAGTTCAGACGCGCCAAACGCGCACGATAGTTCCTCCGGTATCGCGGGCGCCCACTTCAAGGTCGCCACCAATACGTTCGGCGCGCTCACCCATGATCTTAAGTCCGTAGGAGTCATCGCGTCCTTGTCCCAGGCCTTGCCCATCGTCTTCAACTTTGATCTCAAAGAGCGGAGGTTGGATCCGACTGGAGATCCAGATGTTCTCGGCGTGAGCGTGCTTGCGAGCGTTGGCCAGGGCCTCTTGCACGATCCGGAGGAGTTCGGCTTCCACATCGATGCTCAGGCGCTCAGGTGCCTCTTGGAGGAAGAGATGGACTTGAATGTGGGGACCAATTGCTAGGGATCGCACATACTCGCTCAATGCGACATTTAAACTCATGCCAACAGAAATATCGCTTCGCAGGTCGAAAATGGAAAGTCGTAGCTCAGAAATGATGCGAGTTACTTCGCGTCGTAAGTTAGATAGGCCCGCACTCGTGGCGGGGTCGGCCTGGGTTGCGCCGAGGTCGTCAATCGCGTACCCCAAGGACGCCAATTCCTGGGCGACACCGTCATGGATGTCGCGGGCTAACCGGCGGCGTTCCTCGGTGGTTGCGCTGAGGCGAATATCAGAAAAGAGCAACGCTGCATCCAGTCGGACCGCGTAGGTGCCGGAGCTGACCCTAGCAACCGCCAGTTCTTCGTCGGTAAATGGTTCGTTGGCTCGTTCAAGTCCGATGAGCGCGATGGTGCGTTCGCCCACGCGTAGAGGAATGACTGCACCAAATACATCCTGCTCAATTACGCTGAGACCATGGGCGTTGGCGTGAATGTGCCCATCGGACCACGCTTGTGCCCAGATGGAGTCACCGGAACGGAGGGGGACCCACTGCTCGGGACTCACTCCTCTAGCGCTCAGAGCGCGGAAATCAGGGTTATCCCCTGGGATGTACGTTGCACCGCGGGTTGCGGACATCGTTGCCAGGAGGTCATCAAGCAGGCTTTCGGTCAACGTCCTGGCGTCCAGGCCAACGGAGAGTTGGCGCGAAACTTGACGCAATTGGTCAAGAAGCCGGTAAGCCGATTCGTAGGCGGCTTGATCCGGGTCGTTTGAGGTGACGAGAATCCGTTTTGCCCATGATGCAATGAGCCCCACTGCCAGAGACACAACAAGCCATTGGGCAACCAAAGAAACTTGAGATAAGCCAGCATCTGATGACAGGTCTGGTTGAGTGCTCAACCACAGGATGCCACCGCAGATCACCACACTGACGGTTACACCACCAAAGCCTCGACTGATGCCAATTGCTAAAGCGGGAACCAGCAGGTACGGAAGAAGGATGTCACTGAGCGGGCTTGAGTAGACGATGATTACGGTAGCCGCGAGTCCTTCGAGGAATGGAATCGCAGAGGTCAGCAGACTTTGCGGATAGGGGAGCGAAGCAAGAACCGCAACAATGAAGAGTGCACCAATAGACAGCGTGTGGATGCGTTGACCAGGAATGACAATGGTGAGCGTGAAACACAGCACAAAAATCACGGCGCGTGCGGCAAGCACGATGGGTAAGCGGTGAGCTTGGGCTGGGCTAATAGATCGAGTGGCAAGTAGCATGCTCATGTGTTGAGCATCGCAGAGGATGGGCGGATTCTCAATTCCGGCGGTGCGTGGCGCTTCCTCGGTACACGCTTACTTGCCGGACAGTGAGCTAAAGATAGAGATGACCGCTGGTCCCAAGATGATAATGAACAAGACGGGCAAGATACAAAAGATCAAGGGGAACAAGATCTTGACCGGCACCTTTTGTGCCATCTCTTCGGCTCGCTGCGAGCGCTTGGTGCGCATTTCGCCTGCCTGGATGCGGAGCACGTTAGCGACGGGAATACCCAGGCGCTCAGCTTGAACCATCGACGATGCGAAGTTGCGCAATTCAGGAATATCCGAACGTTCGCCCATTGCGCGGATGGCATCTGATCGGCTTAACCCAATTTGCATTTCCTGCAGGAGTCGAAAGAACTCTTCGGCCAGCGGACCGGTGGTGTTTCGTGCGACCTGGGAAACGGCTGAGTCAAAGGCCATGCCTGATTCAACCGAGATGGTCAGCAGGTCAAGGGCGTCGGGGAGGTCGCGCGCCATTTGTTGGGTGCGTTTGGAGCCGACTTGATAGAGCCCGATGTTCGGTCCGAAATAGCCCAAGAGGGCGGAGACAACTATGAGCCCGAGGATGGTTGAGAAGCTACTCTGGAAGAGCAAGCCGATCAGGAGGCCGAGGATCGCTCCGCCGATGAGGCCAAGCACTTTGAAAGCGATGATGCGATTGACGTCCCAATTCTCTGGGTTGCCCGCAAGATCAAGACGACGACGGATGCGCGCGGCTTGGTCGTCGGGCGTGAATCGGCGACCCCACGAGGCGAGTTTCTCAAATATAGGCGCGACAACGCGATCAGTGAACGGCGTATCAAGTTGCGAAGGGGGGCGATCGTCTTCATGCATGCCCTGAATGGCGGCGAGTGATCGATTGACCTCTTGGCGATTCATAAATGCGGTGCTCAAGGTCAAGACCAGCAGCGCGAGGCCAGCGAACAAAACGATGATGCCAAGCAGGAGGATCACAATGGCCATGTCACACATCCACCTTGACTGTCTTAACGAGCCAGGCAATTCCTACTGCGAGCAAAATTCCCGCAAAGATCAAGAGCGCCAAGCCCAATGGGGTGCCAAAAAGTGGAGCCAGGTACTCCGGACGCGTGAGTAACAAAAACAGAGTGAAAACAACAGGCAGCGCACCCAAGATCCACGCTGACAGCCGACCTTCAGCGGACAACGTGGAGACTTGACGGCGTAGTCGCTCACGCTCACGCATAGTCGCTGCGACGGTGGTCAAAACCTCGGCTAGGTTTCCGCCAACTTCACGCTGAATGCGAATGGCCATGACTACCCACGAGAAGTCCACGCTTTGCATGCGGTCGGCTACATCTTCAAGGGCCTTTTCCATCTGAACGCCGAGCCGTGACTCAGCCAGGGCCCGACGCAGCTCACTACTCATGGGTGGTGATGAGTCCATAACCAGAGTGTCAATGGCTTGCGGAAGAGACAACCCGGACGCGATGCTTCCGGCCATGAGTTGCAAGGTGTCGGGGAGTTGGGATTGGAAAGATGCTTTGCGTCGGTCTTCACGGAAGGTAAGAAAAAGGAACGGTGCAAAAACGCCGATAATCACACCAAGGATGGCGGAAAGTAGTTTGCCGCCAGACAGCAATAACAGCAAGATGGCTAAACCGATGGAGAAACCACTGTGGATGAGTAGCCATTCTCCAGACTTAAGGGGCAAGCCAGCGCGCTCGAGGCGCATGCCCATCATGGAGTCAAAATCACGGCTGATCATGACCTTATTGGCGAGATCCCTCGCAGTTTCAGAAAGGTTCGTGTCGGATCGGGCCCCCCTGTCGCTTGGGCCCCGTCCGGTAAGGGTGTAAATCGACAATCTGCGTGCGACGTTCTGCTGGCGACGCTTAGGCAAGGATGCTGAGTTCAGCACGGTGATGAGCAGGAAAGCAATGCCACCGAAGAGCAAGATGGCGGCCAGCCCAATCACCCAGATGCCGGAGAACAGACTTGTTGATTGCGTGACGGGAGCCGGGCCCGCTGCATTTGGATTGGCAGTCTTTTCCGCAGTGGGGATGGTGGTGTAGACGGCATCGCTGATTTGGACGTCACCAGCATTTCCCACAACGTTGATGTTGCCGGCCGTTCCCAGAAGCTCTTGGGGAATCTGAGCCTCAATGGTGACTTGGTTTCCGATGTCGCGAGCTGCCGCGCTGAAGGCGCTAGTGAGTTGGTTTACGTCTGTTGTGCTGATGACCTGCCCACGACCGCTTTGTGCCAAAGATTGCAAAGCGGCAATCTGGTTGGGTTCGGTTCCGAGCGAAACGGCGTCGACGATTGCACCACTTCGCTTCACAGCCACCTTGGTGTCGAGAAGTGAGGTGGTGCTACTTGTGTCTGCGCCGTCACTAAAGATAACGATGGTTCGTGGGCCTGATTTCCCGACCGCCTGAGTGGCACGGGTGACGCCGTCGTACAGGGCGGTGCTGCCCTCTGCTGTCAGCTCGTTGATCGCTTTGCTGACCGCTTGTCGGTCGGTGGTCGGCCTGATCAACTCTCTCGCAGTGGTGCCGAAGGTGACCAGGCCGATCTTTGCGCTGGGTGGGACCCTGGTGAGGAACGCTTGGGCAGCGGCCTTTGCGGACACTAGGCGTTGCCCTGTCATGCTGCCTGAGGTGTCCATGACCAGTACCGCAGTTGGGGCTTGGGAGCCAGCTGTGCCAATGGGTTTGGCAGTTGATGGCAGGGTGGTGGAACCTTGGCTGACGGCGATGGAGGCGGGGTCAATGGATTGGCCATCAGCAAGCCCGGTGGCGGAAAAAACCAACGACATCTTCTGACCGTTGACTTCTACTGAGGAAATTCGCCCTTGAGGTGCAGCAAAAGCGGCTGGTGCCGAGAGGAAAAGCAAGCAGGCAACGATTCCCAAGCAAAGGACACTCGCAGAAAACCGTGAGCGAGAATTCATCGCCGCAATGAAGGACACAGGTTACCGGCCTTCAAAGGTTTCAAATGTGAAGGCTGCGTCATCAAGCTGGATTCCTCCAGCCGCCAACTTTTCTTCGAAGTGGGGGCGCGTACCCGTGGACTTCAATCGTCCCAGGCTGCGTCCTTCGTCATCAAATCCCAGATCAAAGTCAAAGCGGAAGAGCTCCTGCATGATGATGATGTCGCCCTCCATCCCGACTACTTCACTGATATGGGTGATGCGTCGTGATCCATCTCGGAAACGGGCCTGGTGGATCACGAGGTCAATGGCGCTACTGACCTGTTCTCGAACGGCTCGCATCGGAAGGTCTACGCCAGCCATCAAGACCATGGTTTCGATTCGGGCGAGGGCATCGCGCGGGGAGTTGGCGTGAACCGTACAGATTGAGCCATCATGACCGGTGTTCATCGCTTGGAGCATGTCCAAAGCAGCAGAGTCTCGAACTTCACCGACCACGATGCGGTCAGGGCGCATCCGCAAGGCATTGCGAACGAGGTCGCGAATGGTGACTTCGCCTCGCCCTTCAATATTGGTGGGGCGTGACTCCAGGCGCAGGACGTGGTGCTGGCTGAGTTGAAGTTCGGCTGCGTCTTCAATAGTGACGATCCGCTCATCATCAGGAATGAACGAAGAGACCACGTTCAAGGTGGTGGTCTTGCCCGCACCAGTTCCACCCGAAATCAAAACATTAAGTCGACCCCGCACGCAAGCTGACAGGAAGTCCGCAACTGTTTGGGTCAGGGTTCCAAAGTCGATGAGGTCGTTCACTCGGTATGGGTCAGCACTGAACTTTCGAATGGTGAGCAGTGATCCATCGACAGCAAGGGGGGGAATGACAGCGTTGACGCGGCTTCCATCGGGCAGTCGCGCATCGACCATGGGACTGGCTTCGTCGACTCGGCGGCCGAGGCGAGTGACAATTTTGTCAATGGTGCGCCGGACGTGGGACTCGTTGTTAAATGAGGCATCAACCCGGTGTAGTTGGCCGGCACGTTCAATGTAAATCGAGTACGGCCCGTTAACCATGATCTCGGTGACGTCGGGATCGCGAAGGAAGGGCTCAATCGGGCCGTAACCGAGGATGTCATCGGCAATTTCCTGGGCAATCTTGGCGCGGTCCGGAACGGTCAGCGGGGTATTAGTGGCACTGAGGACCTCTTGCAAGGTGCTGCGAACGCGCTGTTCAAGTTCAGCCTGTGTCATCGCTGAGTCGTAGAGTTTGGGGCCCAAACTTTCAATCAGTGATTGGTGGACGGAAAGTTTGAGTTCGCGGAAGGGATCGTCAATCGGGGTGAACAGGTCTCCTGCGCCTAGAGCTGATCCTTCATCCCCGAAGGTCTCCGCCGTTTTATCCCTGCGCGCCTGAGCAAGGCGATCAGCCAAACTCATGACTTCCCCTTGCGACGCATAAAGGACCTGCGGTCCCCACTGATTTCGGTGTCCGGAATCGAATCTTCGGAACGGAATTCACCGAAAGCCTGCAACGCCACTTGGCGAACTGCATCTGTGACGGGGTGCTTGGGGTCATCCAGAACGATGGGCACTCCGCGGTTAATCGTGGCTGGAACATCGCGCGATGATGGAATCTGCGCGCCGATGCTGTGACCCAGGGTTTTTTCTACTTCGGAGATTGATAGCCCCACCTTGGAGTCGGCCCGGTTGAGTACCAGATTCCAGTTTTCGCGTGGGTAGTCCAGGAGGTCCAGTGTCTCAAGGGTCAGCTTGAGGTTCTTGAGGGCTGGAATGTCGAGGGTGGCGATCAGGGCGATCGCATCGCTGGCGTCAAAAGCAGCTAAAACTTGGTCATCAAAGGCAGGCGGAGTGTCAACCACGACGTAGTCGAACATGTCTTTCAGCAACGACAAGATGTGTGTGACGAGCGATGAATCAATCGTCTTTTCCACGCCAGGTTGCATAGGAGCTGCTAGGGCAGTCAGGCCAGGTGAGTGGTTGGTCAGCAGCGATCGCAGCGCTGACTCGTCAAGGTCATCGCCTATAGGGACTGCATCGGCGATGGTGTGCTTGGGGAACATCTGCAGCGCTATGGCTACGTCCCCAAAAGCGAGGTCAAGGTCAACCAGGACTACTTCGTTGGTCCCGTTGTCGGCAAGCATGGCAGCCAAGTTGGTCGAGAGTGTGGTCTTGCCACATCCGCCCTTGGCAGAAAAGACAGTGATCAGGCGACCGCGACTTGGACCAGGTTCAGCCGTTTCGCCTTCGGGAAAAGACTGGCGAAGCGCGCGAGCCACCTCTTTTGATCGAGTGACTGCGCTCGCGATGGCTGCGATGTCGCGCTCTTCCACCACGTCGCGAACACCCATGCGCATGGCTGATGACAAGACGTTGGTGTCCACGCGCCGACGAACCAGGATCACGCCAAGGCTGGGTCGTTGCACTCGCATCAAACTGGCCAGTTCGAACGCGCTGTCCAGATCGACAGTGGGGCCCACGACGATGGTGTCTTCGCCAAGGTTGGTATCAATATGCCGGCGCACGGCATCAACGGAATCAAGAACTATTGAATGGCCAAGGGCACTCTTCAGTGCCGCGGCAACAGCGGGGTCCAAATCAACAATTGCTGTCATGGTTATCGGAGGTCCGATGTGGTGGTGCGACCATTCCTGCCGGTTCGTGAGTCCTTGGAAAGCAAAGCGAAGGAGAGAGAACCGTTGCCTTGTCCAAGAATGACTTTTTCAGCGTCGCTCTGGTTGAGTGCCAGTGTGAAAATTGAACTCGGGACAGCTTCACTGTTTCCGGCGGATCCGTTAATCGTCGAGCTTCCAACGGCGAGGACGCGCACTCGCGGGATCAAGACGTTGGTGGCGTTACCACGAGTGATGAATATCGCGACGTCGCTTCCCGCAGTCACGAATCCTGCCACTCGCTGGGTGTCACCAAGCTGAATGCTGATCGCGACCTTGGTTCCGGGGATGGCCAGTGAGGAGGTTGCATTTGACTCTCCCCACTGTGCACTGGTGACCGGTTGCCCGGCGGGGATGGCGATGAGTGCCGTCAGGCTTTGAATGGGATCGACGCTGCTAAGCGCTCCTGCGGCAGCCGCATCGCGCGCAACCTTGCGCAATTCAAAGGCAC
>CAMCVY010000018.1 GCA_945881995.1 Bifidobacterium breve
GCTTGGAAAGCGTGTTGGGTGCAAGCCCTCACGAGTTCGAATCTCGTATCCTCCGCCACGTCAAACGGCGTCGCCCCAATACAGGGCGGCGCCGTTTGCTTTCTCCCGCCGATTGCCTTGAAATTGCTAACGCGTACGCTTCCTCGCGGTGGCGTGTCCGAGTGGCCTAAGGAGCACGCCTCGAAAGCGTGTGAGGGTGAAAGCTCTCCGTGGGTTCAAATCCCACCGCCACCGCCATACAAATAGCCAGTCCGCCAGGGCTGGTTTTTTGTTTACCGGCCAAAGAATTCACGTAGGAGCGCTGCTGATTCATCGGCCAGGACTCCGGAGATAACTTCGGGTCGATGGTTGAGCCGGCGGTCACGCACGAGATCCCACATGGAGCCGGCCGCACCCGCCTTTTCATCGTGCGCACCAAAGACGATCCGATCAACACGAGCTAAAACCGCCGCACCCGCACACATCGTGCACGGTTCAAGCGTCACCACCAAGGAACAGCCCGACAGTCGCCACTCACCACGGTGCCTGGCTGCGGCTCGCAAAGCCAAGACTTCGGCATGAGCGGTGGGGTCGCCGAGCGCTTCACGTTCATTGCGACCAACACCGATGACTGCACCAGTTTCATCAATGACCACAGCGCCAACAGGGACATCAGAAGTAGTCAACGCGAGTCGAGCCTGTTCGAGCGCAGACTCCATCGCGGCAACATCAGCTGGCAAAAAAGGAGTCATCGACACTGAGCTGGCTACGCGCCAGATTCGTCGCGCGCGTGCTCAAACTGTGGTCCACATCCGAGCCGCTCAGCAATTTCAGCGAAAACATCGTGCGGGTAAAAATCGTTATCCTCGCAAATAGCCATCAAGTCAGAAGTGCTGATACCGAAATCCTTTAACAGCGAAGTGTCGCCAGCAACTGCCGGTTCCTCGTCGTCTTCGGGTTCGCCCACCAGGTCAATGACTTCCGCAGCCAAGGAGAAATCATCAGCTGCCGAGGCGTCCGAAATAAAGACCTGCACGTCTGGTCCCGTCACCCGCAAGACAACAGCGGCATCATCGTGAATGGATACGAAACCGAGATTGCCACCTTCGCCAGGGAACTGCCGAATCGCCTGAACCACGTTGTCCAATGATTCGCCCGCACGCGGAGGCAACGGAGCAGCAACCCACTGCCCGCCTTCACGATAGATAGCAACGACGTAGTCAATGTCGTCTGCAGCCATCAGCCACCTCCACTGAAGTTGTTACCTCAGACAATGACAGAAAGCGTGCGCTTCGTCACCTGCTCCACGCAGGAAATATGAGGGTAAAGCCACTCTGAAACTACGCCTGGTTAGTGCTCGCGCAGGAGCGAACCAAAACCGTCCATGCGGTCGGGGATCCCATTGCTACGCAATGCGTGCCACCAAGTGATGGTGTTGATCGCCAAGACGGGCTTGCCCAATTCCTTTTCGAGTGCGTCCGCGAGCGGCGCGAAATAAAGGTTGGTTCCCGCCTGGAGGATGGCATCCACGTCCTCTCCATCAACCTGCCGAACTAGTTCACGGCTTTTGGCGAATGGCTCATGAGCAATCTCCACCGGTCCGGGTGAGTTATGGCCCTTCATGCGCACGACTTCATAGCCGATGTCATTGAGGAACTTCTCCACCATCGTGTTACCAATGGGCGCGTAGGGGCTCACCACACCGACCTTCTTGATCTGGGGGTAGAGCTCAAAGGCATCCAGGATTGCTTGGGCACCGAAGGTGATCCCACAGCCGGCGATTTCCATCGCCATGTCGTTGTACTTGTTGAACATCGCATCGGAGCGCTGCTTGCCATCCCAAAACGTTTCGGCCGAGTAACCGAAGACCACATGATCTGGCTTCACAGTCAAAAGGTCTTTCAGTCCTGGTTCAGTTGCAGCACTAATGGCCTCGACCATGGCGACAAACTCGGCTTCGGTGTTCACCACGAAGGGCGGAATAACGCAGGGACGCGTTGCAGTGATGACGCCTTCGGGACGCATCGCGTTGTACTCGACCTCAACAGCGGTGTTTGTGGAAGGAACCAAGACACCGAATTTCTTTCGGTAGCCGAAGTAGTCCACGCCATAGCCGTAGTTATCTAGTCCCACGATTCCTCCTCAGAACACAGTTATCGCACATAGTTTCAGCAGATTATTAAGAATTTGCGAGCCTGACGCACGGGTCAAAAGTCCCCAATCACTCGCCAGTTCTAAACCTTACAGACCTTTAAGAGCAGCAACGACCTTGGTAAGGGAATCCTTAGCATCACCAAAGAGCAGTGACGTTTGCGGTTGGAACAGCAGATCGTTTTCAATGCCCGCAAAGCCAGGGCGCATGGAGCGCTTAAGGAATACCACTTGGCGGGCTTGATCCACGTCCAAGATCGGCATGCCATAGATCGGTGCCGTCTTGTCGTCCCGAGCTGCGGGGTTAACCACATCATTGGCGCCCACCACTAACGCCACATCGGTAGTAGCGAACTCTGGATTGACTTCGTCCATCTCTTTGAGTTGCTCATACGGCACGTTCGCTTCGGCAAGAAGTACATTCATGTGTCCTGGCATACGGCCGGCCACCGGGTGGATCGCGTATTCAACCTCAATGCCACGTTCAGTAAGTAAGTCAACTAATTCGCGAATGGTGTTCTGGGCCTGAGCAACCGCTAAGCCGTATCCAGGAACGATGATGACCTTTTGCGCATAGCCCAGCATGATGGCCACGTCTTGAGCGCTTGAGGATCGGTAAGGACGCTCTTCGCCCGAACCTGCGGCCGTTGCTGTGCTGGCTTTGAACGCACCAAAGAGGGTGTTCGTGATGGGCCGGCCCATGGCCTCGGCCATCATCTGGGTCAAGAGTGTTCCGCTGGCACCAACCAATGTGCCCGCGATGATCAGCAGCACGTTTTCTAGGACATACCCGCTGGCCGCCACCGAAAGTCCGGTGAATGCATTCAACAGGGAGATCACAATCGGGACGTCTGCTCCACCGACCGGAAGCACGAACAGCACACCCAGCGTCAACGAGAACAAGCACAAGATCGCAAGCATGATCGTTGAGGGTGATCCAATCAACACCACGGCCGAAGCAACTGATCCAGCAGCAACAGCGGATGTGATGAAGCGACCAGCTGGCAAGACAACAGGAGCGGTCGTCATGAGTTCTTGAAGTTTGAGGAACGTCACGATTGAGCCGGTGAAGGAAACGCAACCAATCAGCACCGTAAGAACAGTCGCGACAACGGCGACTGTAGATTCCGTTGCTCCTGCTGAAGTGAACTCGATGACGGCGATTAACGCTGCCGCGCCACCGCCCACCCCATTGAACAAGGCAACTAGTTGTGGCATCTGGGTCATTTGCACTCGGCGCGCGGCAATCCAGCCAATGATCGAACCAACCAGCAGAGCCACCACGATCAAGGGAACGCGTTGGAAGTCAGCACCGGCTGAAAACACCACGATGATGGCCAAAGCCGCACCCGCAGCACCGACCAGATTGCCTCGACGAGCGGTTTTGGGCGAGGACAAACCCTTCAGGGCCAAGATGAAGCAGACGCCCGCGACTAGGTTGACTAACTGCGCGCCGGTGGACATCAGGCGTCACCACCTTGATCGGACTTCCTGGCAGGCTTACGACCGCCAAACATTTCCAGCATGCGATCGGTAACGACAAAGCCACCGACGAGGTTGATGCTCGACATCACGATGGCAATGACTCCCAGCACAACCGCAAAACCGTTGGCAGTTCCCGTGACGGAAATCGCGCCCACCAAGACAATGCCGTGGATCGCATTCGCACCCGACATCAACGGGGTGTGCAGCATGGATGACACCTTGGAAATGACTTCAATGCCGACAAAGATGCTCAAGACAAAAATCGTCAACAGCGCAAGATCAGGACTCATGGTCTAGTTCCCCTTCACTAACGCTTCAATGGCGCCTTCATGACGCACCACACCGTTATGGATCACTAGCGAACTGCTGACGATCTCGTCCTCAAGGTCCAGGTCTACCTGTCCATCGGTGGTCAAGAGTTTGAGTACCGCAGAAACATTGGCTGAGTACAACTGCGATGCGTGGACCGGCATTTGGCTGGGGACGTCCTTGGCACCCCACACCAGCGCTCCCCCTATCGTCACGACTTCACCAGGCTGCGATCCTTCAACATTGCCACCGGTTTCGGCAGCAAGGTCAACGACCACCGAGCCGGTCTTCATCGCTGCCACCATCAGCTCCGTGACCAACAGCGGCGCGGGCCGGCCAGGAACCGCAGCGGTGGTGATCAGCACATCAGAAGCAGCTACATAGGGGAGCAACAAATCGCGTTGACGTTGCGCTCTATCTTCGCTCATCTCGCGCGCATACCCACCAGCACCATCAAGTGCGTCCAGCTCCAAAGTGATGAACGTTGCACCCATTGACTTGACTTCGTCAGCACTTGCAGGGCGAACGTCGTAAGCACTCACAATCGCGCCAAGGCGCTTGGCCGTTGCGATGGCTTGAAGTCCGGCGACTCCAGCACCCAACACCAAAACTCGAGCAGGCTGAATCGTCCCCGCCGCTGTCATAAACAGTGGGAAGAACTTGGGCAACATCTCTGCAGCAACTAATCCGGCCCGATATCCAGCAACCAGGGCTTGGGAGGTCAAGGCATCCATCGACTGGGCCCGCGAAATGCGTGGGATGAGTTCAAAGGAGACCGCTGAAGCGCGCACTTGTGTCAGCGCCTCCAGAACAGGAAGGCTCGCCACCGGCTGCATAAAGCACAGCGCCAGTGCGCCAGCTTTCATTCGCTTGGCGTCCAGCTCATCAATGGTGCGAACGGTCAGCACCACATCCGCACGACTAATCGCCTCGTGACGCAAGTTCGCCGGAACGATGTCGGCACCCATCGCGCTGTACGCAGCATCATCAAAAAAGGCGGCCACACCAGCGCCAGCGATGACAGCGACATCGAGGCCGAGGCCTCGCAGGGTTTGGACATGATCAGGAATCAGGGCGACCCGAGTTTCCGGTGCCACTTCGTCCAAAACCAAAACGCGCATGTGGACCTCTCAGGCTTAGTTCACGCCGTGTGCGCTCAACCAATCTAGTGCTTGCGACCAAGCTGCCTTGGCTGCTTTCTCGTTATATGAAGGCAAAGTGTCGTTATGGAAGGCGTGGCCTGCATCGGGGTAACGAATCATCTTGTACTCGACCGACGCATCTGCTGCCATCGCCTGCTCAAGGAGATCCACCTCTTCCTGTGGAACGCCCATGTCTGCTTCGCCATACATTCCCAGCCATGGGGTCTGCATGCTGGCAATCGAATCGGTCAGCGCGGGGAACGGTAAAAATGTTGAGGCCACGGAGATTCCGCCGCCGTACAACGTTGCGGCCGCACCGATCTTTCGCTTTGCTGCCAACAAGAACGCCACGCGGCCACCAAAACAAAAACCGATCACGCCGATGCGATCAGAAGTAAAACCCTTGCTTTCCAGGTGAGCCAACGTCGCATCGAGGTCAGCCACAATCCCCTCGTCACTGAGCCCACCAAAGTTCAAAGCCGCGGCTTGCAAGTCACCGTAAGCCGCCACACCAGCGGGTGCGCGGTGGAAGAAGTCCGGAGCAACCGCATGCAAACCAGCATTCGCAGCACGCCGTGTCACGTCCGCAATGTGATCAGTGACGCCAAAGGCTTCATGAATGATGATGACCGCACTTTGCGCTGCTTCAGCCGGAGCCGCCTCATAGATGGCGAGCGGTCCATCACTGCCCACCAAGGTGCTGGTGCGGGTGCGAAGCATCGGGGTAGCGGGTGCGCTCACAACGTCCTCCGAGATTAAGTGGAGCGGGCCTTTACAAACGATGTTGATTCCACCAAAGATTTCAGATCTTCGCCAGCCGATAAGTCATTTCGCAGGTGACGGTTCAGGAACAATCCAGCAGCTGCGCCAATGAATCGCTCGGCCTCCTCGGGCGTAATCCCAGCCTCGAAGTCCTCATCAGCCCGAGGCCACAGGCCATCTTGTGGTTGAAGCACGGAAAAGTGGTTGGCACCTTGCAGTTGAATCAGATAGGAGTCTGCGCTGGCTGCAGTAGCTGGCAACGTCTCGAACGTGCGCTCCATGGGGTCAAAGACATCACCCGAGTCGGCGTACCACCGCATTCCCGCAGCGATCAATCCGTCCTGGGTGCCACTGAACATCATCACTGCAGCATCCCCGCTAAGTGGCAAACAACTCCCTAGTGGCCAACCAAAAACCGTCGAAGCCATGGTGTGACTCGCATAAGTGATGACGGCTTTGATTTGCGGGAAGAACTTCGCGTTGGCGCTCTCGAGCGCAACCGTGCCACCGGCGGAATGGCCAATCAACGCAACGTTGTCTAGATCCAACGCACCGGCAAGCACACCTTCGGCATTCAGATCGGCCGCAAGTCGCAAAACACCAGCAATGGCTTTACCCACAGGCTTTGTCCCGTAGGTGTCAGGCTGAATGGCATTCAAATCCACGCCGGGAGTAATGCCGAAGTTATTCGGTGGAATCTCAGAAATTAGTGACGACAACATCACGGCGTAACCACGACGAGCCAAGCTCAAGGCCAACCACCGGTAGTAGGTCAACTCGGTATTCATGCCCGGCAAGATCACGGCGATCGGCAACAGGCCAAATGAGGTCTCGACGGGGCGAGTCCCGACAGGGTCAACCCGCTGACCATCACCGGCGGGGTAATAGATGCTGACGTGAGCGGTGTCAAAGGGCTCGGGCGCGTGATCGATGCGCGTTGCGCGATGGATCCAATGAACCAACTGCTCTGACACCATCGTGGCCCTTCCCTATTGCCAGACAGGCTGGCGCGTTGATGGAGTCTAGGGGCTGGGCTCAGGGCTTGGCTCCCACGCGTGAAAATTGCCGAACTGGGCTAGGGTCGCCACCAATCACAAGGAGCCTGACCATGATTTTGTCCCTCGATTTGTCCGAGAGGATCTTGGACCACCTGGTGCAAGCCACCGGAGCAACCGAAGTCCTCGCCGCCGATGGCGGACCGCTCATGGTCGCTCCAGGCACGGACACCCCCGCCTCGGGCACCATGCGCTTGTTCCGTGGTGGGTCGATTCAAAAGATCGTCTGGACCAAGCTCCAAGTCCCATCACGCGGTGTGACGACGTGCATGATTTTTGCATTCGCTGATCCAGCATCGGGTTTGCCGCACTTCACCTTGGACTGTGCGGATCACGGCGACGAGTCCTACGCGTTTCACCTCGACCTGATGCCGCGCGTTGAATTAGCAACACACGTTCCCTACATGGATGAAGTTTTTCTTCCGCTATCGCCCTTTTACGAAACTGGTCGGGCCACCGAAGGAATGTGGGCCACCGGCACGACTCCTCGTCAATTCGCAATGATGTCACCGTGGATGTTGGTCAACTTCACGAACGAAGAAGCCTTCAGAAAAATTGGTGACGTCGTTATGGATTACGCCAACCACTGGATCAGTGTGATCAATGCGGGCCTCAGCCCAGACGTCCAAGCCACCTTGGCCGACACCGATCTGACCGAGCGCGATGCGGGTGTGCGTTACAACCTCTTTAGCCCCTCCATCGACCCAGTCTGGGGCCGTGTAGAAGCCATGATCGGAACCGAGGGTTCCGAACTGATCCGGTCTAACTTGCAGCTGCTTTAACTACTGTTGACCAGTAACCAAAGGCTCGAGCAATTCCCACGGGCGACCGTCGACGAGGTCCGTGTCGCGGGTCACCATGCGGTTGACGGCCTCTGCTGGGTGCAGTTCAACGATGGTCACACCGGTCTTTGAGGTCGGCTCAACCGTGTCCGGAGCGGAAATCACACCGTTGAACGGCTCTGCGCGGTCCGGGCGCCACATCCCGAAGTTGCTCGTCAACGGAACGAAGCAGCTACCGCCCACGCTGCTGGCGCGCGATGCGGCCGCAATGTTGATGCGGTTTTCCGCAGCGCGCTCCTTCAGGCCATACACGATTTCCCACTTTTCTTGCACATCAAACGGTACGGCTGCAACGTCAGCATCCTTCAACGCAGCCAGGCGGAACGTCTCGGGGAAGATCGCATCGTCACCAACGATGACGACCAACCGGCCCCAACTCAATTCGATGGCCTCAATGGCATCGCCCAAGTCGGACACCCAGCCGGCATGACGCGCGATCTGGTGAATCTGCTTCTGCTGTCCAACGACACCAGACTTGGCGATAACGACTCCTACGTGAGCGCTGCCACGAGGCAAGCTGGTCACCACTTGTGCGTTGCTGGCGCCAATGGCAGCCGTCAGTGCAGCAACGGCAGCATCGCCGCGCTCTTGAATCGCATTAGCTGAGAGCGAAGAATCCACCACACCACCGTCAAAGCAGAACAATTCAGGTAGAACGATCAATTCGGCACCATCAGCGATCGCGCTGGTCACCGCTGCTGATGCCTCAGCGATAGCGGCTTCCCCGTCGGCGGCGGTTTGAACCACAGCGGTTTGCAAAGCAGCCGCACCAGCGCCGGCCTTGCGCCCCGTGGGGGCTTGAGCCATGGGTGCGTACACCGATGGACGACGAGCAGCCATCACATCGGTGCCGTCGGGACGCTTCTTGTTGTCACCCAACGTGGGGTCAATGTCGACAACCAACACTGCTTCACCACGAAGCGGTGCGGTAGCAACGATGTTGCCCAGCGGGTCAACGACCATGCTCTCGCCAGCACCCAACAACGTTTCAACAGGAGTGTTCAGAGCCTTCGACACCATCTCGCGTGGGCCTTCGTTGACCAAGTAATCGACCTTGTTCGCGCTGATGACCCACACCTTGTTTTCGGCGGCGCGCACTGGCACGTGCAGGCTGGCTTCGTCAGGAGCGAACGAGTTCAAGGTGTTAAGCAGAACGCGCGCGCCACGCACCGCCAAGCTGCGCGGGGTTTCGGCGACCACTCCATCCATGCACGAGTACATGCCGGTCAAACCAAAGGGAGTTTCCACCAGCGGAGTGATCTCGTTGCCAGCATCAAAATGCAAGCGCTCTGAACCCATCAAAACCTGCTTGCTGCTCTGTGCCACCAACTCGCCTTGTGGATTGAACATCATGTTGGTGCCGGTCAAGCGGCCGTTTTCGCGACGCACAATGCCGTTGATCAAAATCCAGACATTGTGCTCACGAGCTTTGGCGCCAACCGAGGTAATCCACGGTCCATCCAAAGTGATAGCGCGTTCCCACGCTTGGTCACGATCGTCATACCAAGACACGTGATTGACAAACTCCGGCGTCATGATCACGTCGGGCTTTTCGGTAGCAGCCAGATCAATCATGCGCATCGCAGTGGCGAGATTGGCCTCAACATCCGTGGTAACTCCGTATTGGCAGGCCGCAATGCGAACCTCACCAGCCGCCGGACGATCACCGGAGGTGTGACGGACGATGGCAGGGGCCTGGCTCATAGCAACCTCAATACTGTGAATTGGTTATGGAGTTCGGCGGTCAGCATAGCCCGACCGCCTGCGGTTTTTTAGGCGTTCCAGAGCGGAGCGAATTGGGTGGCCACGACGTCCTCGTAGGCCACGGGTGCATCGATGAGTCCCATATTCATCTGGAACTGCACCATGCCGTCCACGAACTCTCGGCTGATAGATGCATTCAAATACGGAATATCGCGTTGGACGACCTGAGCGATCAATGAGGCCTCTAATTCGGGGAACCACTTTTGACCTACTTTGGTGGCTAGCGAAATATCGGCCTTGAGCGCCTCTTGGGTTTTCACCAAGGCACGCACCGCAGCTGCCACAGCATCTGGCTGCTCGTCAATCAACTTCTGCGACGTGATCAGGGATGACATCGTGTAATTGGTGGCGCCAGGAGGACCATCGCCACGACGAGCGTCAATAACCAGAGTGCCGGCACCTGAGGTCACTGCCACTTCCGCGCCCATGCCGTTGGCCCAGAAGCCATCAATGAGTCCAGCCTCTAAAGCCTTCGCGGCAGCAACACCAAAGTTCTTATTCTCGCCAAGGAAGGCACCAGGGACCGGACCGATCGTGACGTTGTCACGTTCAATGTCAATTCCAGATTCAATGAGCAGCCGCTGGAGCCCCAACTCAACCAACGGAGCTGCGCCAATGTTCAGGCCCTTGATTTTCTCAATCTCGCCTTGCTTGGCACCAAGATCGCTGCGCAAGATCAAGAACCAGTACATGTTTTGGGCCAGTGCGCCAATGAGTTTCGCGCCCTTCCAATTCGGATACGCGAAAGGAACACTGTGCGCCGATCCACCAACGAAATCGATTCCGCCATCGCGAAGCACTTCCAGCGTGTGGTCTACCGGGAAGATGGCTTCCAACTCCATATCCAGGCCTTCTTCTTTGAAAAAGCCCAGCTCAACCGCGGCGATAGCCGGAAAGTAGGAGTTCGAGATCAGGTCTGGAATAGCGATTTTCATTGAGGATTCTCCGATTTGGTTTGGTTGGGAAACTTAGGAAATTGATGCTGCTCGTGCGAAGCCTTCGATCATCGTGACACGTCGTAAGTAGGTGACGAGTTTGTCTGGGTCAGCCACTGTGTCGCGCAAACCTTGATAGAACGCTTCGCGCTCAACGGGGTCTTGCAACTCAATGTTGTTCTTATTCTCAATCGTTTGTCGCTGCAGATACTCCTGCGCGACAGTGCGACGTTGGCGGTCATACAGGTCCAACACTTCTTCGCCGGCTTCGCCCTTGAGGACAGAAATCACTCGGGGGATCAAGTTGAAGACATCGTGTACCCCGAAGTTCAACCCCATCCCGCCGAGTGGGTTATTGATGTGGGCCGCATCGCCGGCCAGCAAAATGCGCCCATCGCGATACGAGCTGGCGACGCGTTGGTGCACGTTGTAAATATTGCGATGCACGATGTCGTAATCGGTGTCCCTGGGTCGAAAACGCTGGATTCGTGCCTGGACAGCATCGTCCGCGAAGATTTCCTCCTCTGGCAGGTTCGGATCCACCGGAGAAACCACCCGCCACAGCCCCGAGCCATCGGCGCCAGGCACCTTGAACAGCGCAAACCACTCGTCGGGGTCCGCAATGTAGTTAGTAAAGGCGTACCCGTGCTGGCCAAAGTCGTACGGCGTGCTCAAAATCAAGAAGCGCTCTGGGTAGGTAAAACCATCAAAGTCAACGTCCATGGATCCGCGCACCTTTGAGCGGCCGCCATCGCATCCGATGATGTAGCTCCCGTCAATCGTGACGATCCCATCATTGGTTTGGACGGTGGCGATCACCCCGTCATCAGTTTGTGAAACTTCGAGAAGTTCATGATTGAGACGGATATCTACGTTGTCGAACTCGGCCAACATCTCTTGCATGATGTAACACACCTTGTGCTGTTCCAACATCAAGCGGTAGGGGAAAGGGGTCAGTTCCGACAAAACTCCTAAATCAAAGTCCGCAACCAAACCCTGCTTCCGGTCGTAGTACTGATAGTTGAGCACCTTGAAACCACGTTCGAGGAATCGATCAATCGCGCCAATTGATGCATAGAGCTCAAGGGTCGGTGGATGAATCGTTCCCGCACGTGGATCATCAAAAACCACATTCCCAGCTTCGAGTAAAACAAAGGGAATCCCTTGCTGCGCAAGCAATAACGCCGCGGTGTACCCCACTGGACCCCCGCCAACCACGATCACGCGATCGTTGTTCGGCATAACACTTCCTCACATCCGTACTACTAATTAATGGGCTGACTCAATGCCTTCAATAACGATGAACTCGCCTTCGCTTACACCTGCAGCGGCGCGGTGTTCACGTGCTGATTGGTACTCGGGTGAATTGAAGTACACCTTGGCTTGGTCGAAGGTTTCAAATTCCAAAATCACGTTGCGATCGCGCTTGTCGCCTTCCAGCGATTCCGCCTTCCCGCCGGCAGCAAGGATGGTCGCTCCGTACTTGTCCATCGCGATGCGCGCATTCTTGATGTACTCCATGTACGCATCCGGATCATTGACACTCACGCGAGCAACGATGTAACCCTTAGCCATGTGCTACTTCTCCCTTATCTTTCGAAAAGCGCTTGACCAGCGCAAGGATTCCAGTGACTGCAACGGCTACAAAAGCAACCGTGATAAAAACCCACTTCGTGAGAGTAAAGAAGGCCATGGTGTTCGCCAGAAGCGGGTTCGAGGTCGGGAAACTACTGGCCAAAATCCCACCCATGATGTTTTCCACGTAATCACACGCGAGGGCTAACAAGGGCACCACGTTGATCAAGCGCCAGCGGCTGGTCGGCACGGTCACTTTGGGTAGTAACCAGCTCAGAACTGCTACTAGGAAGAAGGTATAAACCAAAGGCCACGCAAGGTCAAAGGTGTAGCGGGCCTGGGCATAGTCGGCGCGACCAACAGCCCCATACCCAGCGAACCAGGTCTGTAAATCGATTGCCGTGTAGTACGAGAACGAAGTATCTGGTGAAGGAAAACCGTTGGTATAGACCTCTGCAGCTTTGCCTTGGGAAGGAAGCCACGTGGCGGAAAAAACAAAAAATATCAACGTCGCAAGAGCGGCTATCCACCCATTACACAACCGGTACAGGCCCAGCGATATCCGGCTGATCACTGCGAATACCAAACATTGACATTCTTGACCTGCGTGTAGGACTCCAGTTCTTCGATGTCTTCTTCACGACCAATGCCACTGTTCTTGTAGCCACCGAAGGGAGCCCCGATGAAGTGCCGAGAACTGTCGTTCACCCAAACAAAACCGGCCTCCACATCGTTCGCGAAGCGGTGGGCCACGGTCAAATCCTTGGTGTACACGGCAGCCGTGAGTCCCAAGTCGGTGTCATTAGCCAAGGCCAGTCCTTCGTCATAGCCGCTAAAGGGCATGACCGCCAGGACGGGGCCAAAGATTTCCTCTCGTGCCATCCGCGAATTCGGATCGACGCCGGAGAAAATCGCGGGACTGATGAACAAGCCATCTTTCATGTCGCCGTCAGTGCGGTGTTGTCCACCCAGTACCAATTGCGAACCTTCTTCTTTCCCAAGGTTGACGTAGTACTGCACCTTGTCGAATTGCGCTTGGTTGATCATCGAACCCGTCTCGGTGGTCCAATCATCGGGTGCACCTTGCTTCAAGGGTTCAACTGCAGCGACAAGACGCTCAAGAAACTCATCGTGAATCGCGCGATCGACAAAGACGCGTGAAGTAGATCCGCATGACTGGCCTTGCCAGGTGAAGTTCATTCCGCGAATCGCGCCTTCGACAGCGAGATCCAAATCCGCGTCGGGGAAAACAAGCAACGGGTTCTTGCCACCGAGCTCAAGACTGACGTGCTTGACGTTGACTCCCATTGCGCGAGCGACAATGGCTCGACCCGTTGTTTCCGCACCGATAAAGGCCAAACGGCGAATTCCTGGGTGTGCCACCATGGCATCGCCAGCAGTGTGTCCCCAGCCGGTGACCATGTTCATCACGCCTGGCGGCAAAACGTCACTGATTAATTCGGCTAGGCGCAAGGACGACAAACTGGTGTGCTCACTGGGCTTCATGATCACGGTGTTGCCGGCCGCTAATGGTGCTGCGATCTTGCCCGCGGCAAACATCAACGGGTGGTTAAACGGAACGATGCGTCCGACGACTCCGTAGGGCTGACGCAAGGTGTAGTTCAGTCGGCCATCACCGGTAGGAATGGTTTCGCCACGTACTTGCGAAACTAATCCAGCGAAGTAACGCAATTGCGCGGCTGCAATGTCAACGTCTTTGCGCATCTCCTTGATCGGACTGCCGTTGTCCATCACATCGAGCGCGGCAAGTTCATCCCCGTGCTCTTCAATTAGGTCGGCCAGATCGCGCAAGGCCTTTCCTCGCTCGAGCGGATGTGCTCGCGACCACGACGGGAAGGCGGCAGCGGCCGCTTGGTAGGCCGTTTCAATGTCGTCTGCCGTCGCAGCGGGAACCTTGGTCAGAAGCTGGCCGGTGGCTGGGTTGAGTACGTCGATCGTGCCGCCATCACTGGCCAGGACCTTTTTGCCACCAATCAGCATGGGGATGACGTCTTGATCTCGCACAAAACTGCTCACGCAAAAAGCTCCTTGATTATGGATGGGTGACCAACTGCTCCCCAAGCAGTGATAAACATACCGACCCCGACCGTTTTGCGCGTTCTTATCCCGAAGTGGACTGTCAAGACATAGGGTCTCGCTCATGCGAATTCTCATTGTGGGCTGCGGCCTCGTCGGTAAAGAACTTGCCCGCCAAATGCGCGCGGAAGGCCACTACGTCATCGGGACCACCACCACACCCGGCAAAGTCGCCGCACTCGAAGAAGTCTGCGACGAAGTAGCGGTCCTAGCTGGTGGCGATCGTGACAAAGTGCACGCGGCTGCTGCTGGAGCTGACGCCATTGTCGTCGCTGCTGGTCCGGCTGCTGCCCAAGCC
>CAMCVY010000019.1 GCA_945881995.1 Bifidobacterium breve
GATCGTGGCGAAGCGGATGAAGTCTGCAGTTTTGCCATGGAGGACGGAGGATCGGACGGTGCGTTTGCGGTGGTACCACCCCAGCCAACCCAGCGCGATGGCACAGCCGGTCTTGATCAGTAGCAGTCGGCCATAACCGGTAGTCCAGATATCTGACAGCGCGCTGAGACGAATCCACGCATTGGCCAGGCCACTGCCGATGACGACGACATACGCCCATAACGCCAAGGTCGAATAACGCGAGATGGCATGTCGCAGTGCTCGCTTATCCCAGGCAGCTATCAGAACTAATGCGCACAGACCGCCGACCCACAGGGAAATACCGGCGATGTGCAACATCAAACTAGAGATTGCAATTTCGTGTCGGTCAGATGCGCCGGAGTGTCCAGTCAGCGCCGGTGGAATCACCACGAGAAGGGCACCGATCAGAGCGGTCGTCGCAGCTTGTGCACGGGTGATCGTCCAGCACGATAACGCCAGGATGAGTGCCCCGAAGAATTGAATCAGGAGTGCTTTGCCCTCGTTGGTTTGAGAAAAGAAACTCGAAACAACTGTTGGGTCAAGAACGCGTGCGATCGGCGCACCGAAGGAATAGGAGAGCGCGAGAATTCCCTGAGTCAGAGCAACAACGGCCCACAAACCAGCCGTGACACTTGCTGTCACCACGCACTTGATGGCGATTACACCTAAGGAGCCTTTGGTGTGCGGCAGGAGGAACGCCGCCGCGAGCAACAGTCCGACGGTAAGAACCGCCAGCAAGTCGTTAAGCCCATGAACTACTGGATACGCCCACCCCGTACCCAAGCCAGGATCAGGAAGTCCTGGGTACGCACGCTCTGGAGCATTCCCGCCAATTAGCAGCGCCAGAGCTACCGCCACCGCGACAATGGCGGTAGCGGTAGCCCCAAGGCGCGCGACGGATTTCACCTAGCTGGCACCCTTACTTCTGTTTCTGCGCAACAAGTAAAGGGCAGTGATCCCGCCGGCTATCGCACCGGCGATCGCGCCCACTGCGACCGCGCTGTTTCCGGTGGACTTCTGATTAGTCGTGGAGGCGACGGGAGTTGATGAGGGTGCGCCGGATGAGGGAGGAGCAAACGTGAACGTGTACTTCGAACTCACGACGTGACCATCGGCCGAGACAATGCGATACCTAACGGTGTAACGCCCTGGTGCGTTCAATTTCTTGATTGATTGCTTGGCATTCGAACCATCGATGACGATGGCTCCAGTGTCAAAACGGTCCCCGGCGGCATTGGTGACGACGACTCCATTGCCCTTGGCTCCGATGTCTTCGTTGAACGTCAAGGAAACCGACGTTGGACTGGTATCAATCTTGGAATTGGCCTTCGGAGTCGAGGCTTCCAAGTCGCTGTGGGCGCTGGCTGCAGTGGCGAACCCAAGCAGCATGAACGCGCTGCCGATCACGGCCAGAAGTAGGTGCCGACCAGCGGTGTTCACTGAGCGCCCCCAATCAATGTGAGGTGGCTACCGCCAAACAGTAAATCGTCCGAACATAAAAGAAGACCAGCTTGCGAATGCAAACCGGTCATCTTCATGAAGTCTAAAAGTCTTAGAGGCTAGCGGCCTTTTTGGCCATGGCCGACTTGCGGTTGGCTGCCTGGTTCTTGTGAATAACACCCTTGCTGGCTGCCTTGTCGAGCTGGCGGGATGCGTTGACCAAGGCCTCGTTGGTCGCAGTGGCGTCGCCAGAAGCGAAGGCCTCACGGAAGCGACGAACCGAGGTCTTCAACCCGGAACGAACAGCCAAGTTGCGCTGGCGAGCCTTCTCGTTGGTCTTGATGCGCTTGATCTGGGACTTAATATTTGCCACTGAAGAGAGCCTTAGGTGTAAGGGGGACCTCGCGGCCACCGCTAGAAACAGGGAAGTACAGGGCTAAAAGATACCAGCGCCCCTACGGGTACTAGCCCACAGGGGCGGGCGTGGGACGATAGGCGCCTACCTACCGACTCGAGGTGCTTTTCGCGTGTCTGCGTCACCGGCGCCCAAGCCCAGTGCCACCCCGCCTGAGCTGCTGCGCAACTTCTGCATCATCGCGCATATTGACCACGGTAAATCCACCCTGGCCGACCGCATGCTGCAACTCACCGGTGTCGTCGATGCCCGCCACATGCGAGCGCAATACCTCGACCGCATGGACATCGAGCGCGAACGCGGCATCACGATTAAGTCTCAGGCGGTCCGTCTGCCGTGGGCTCCAAAGGATGGACCGAACGCTGACGTCACGCACATCTTGAATCTGATTGACACACCAGGTCACGTTGACTTCACCTACGAAGTCTCGCGCTCATTGGCCGCGTGTGAAGGCGCGATCTTGTTGGTTGATGCCGCTCAGGGAATTGAAGCCCAAACGCTAGCCAACTTGTACCTAGCGATGGAAAACGATCTGCACATCATTCCCGTGCTGAACAAGATTGACCTTCCGGCCGCTCAGCCAGAAAAGTATGCAGCCGAGCTAGCCCGCCTGGTGGGTTGCGAACCAGAAGATGTCCTCAGGGTCTCGGGTAAGACCGGAGAAGGTGTCACTGAACTTCTGGATTTGGTGGTAAACACCATGCCTGCTCCTAAGGGTGACCCCGATGCGCCGGCGCGTGCGCTGATTTTTGACAGCGTCTATGACACGTACCGTGGTGTGGTCACTTACGTTCGCGTCATCGACGGTCATTTGTCCAAGCGTGACAAAATCTTGATGCTCTCCACTCATGCCACTCACGAGATGTTGGAAGTCGGAGTCATTGCGCCCGAGCCGGTGTCATCTGATGGCCTGGGTGTGGGCGAAGTGGGCTACCTGATCACTGGTGTGAAGGACGTTCGCCAATCCCGAGTCGGCGACACGGTCACCACGTTGAACAAGCCCGCCACCGTTGCGTTGGGTGGCTACAAAGACCCGATGCCGATGGTCTTCTCCGGTTTGTATCCACTCGATGGTTCGGATTATCCCGCCCTGCGCGATGCGTTAGACAAATTGCAGCTCAACGATGCGGCGCTGGTGTACGAACCCGAGACTTCCGTTGCGTTGGGTTTTGGATTTCGTTGTGGCTTCCTTGGTTTGCTTCACCTTGAAATCGTGCGCGAGCGTCTCGAGCGCGAAGCCGGTCTCGCACTGATCTCTACCGCACCGAACGTGGTGTACCGCGTAGTGATGGACGATGGCAAAGAGATCACCGTCACCAACCCCAGTGAGTTCCCCAGCGGAAAAATCACTGAGGTCAACGAGCCCGTGGTGCGTGCCACGATCTTGGCGCCCTCTGAATTCGTTGGAACGATCATGGAACTGTGTCAGAACCGACGCGGTCAGTTGATGGGCATGGACTACCTGTCCGAAGACCGCGTTGAGTTGCGCTACCAACTGCCTTTGGCTGAAATCGTCTTTGACTTCTTTGATGCACTCAAGTCACGAACCCGCGGCTACGCCTCACTGGACTATGAGCCCACGGGCGAGCAAGTGGCCGACTTGGTCAAGGTGGACATCCTTTTGCAGGGCGAAGCCGTGGACGCATTCAGCGCGGTAGTACACAAGGACAAGGCCTACGCCTACGGCTTGAAGATGGCCAGCCGCCTGAAGGAGTTGATTCCGCGTCAGCAGTTTGAGGTTCCTATTCAGGCTGCCATTGGCGCGCGGGTAATCGCCCGTGAAAACATTCGCGCGATCCGCAAGGACGTGCTGTCTAAGTGTTACGGCGGTGACATCACCCGCAAGCGCAAGCTCTTGGAGAAGCAAAAAGAAGGTAAGAAGCGGATGAAGATGGTGGGCCGTGTCGAGGTACCGCAAGAAGCATTCATTGCAGCCTTGTCCAGCGAAGCAGATCCGACGAAGGAAACTCAGAAGAAGTAGGCGTGAAGGGTGACTCCTTGCGATTTGTGAGTCACACTGAGGACGTGCCTTCGACCCTGCCTGACGGAGAACCCGTCTCCACCGATGGATCGTTACCTCCATCGGCATTTGATGGCACTCGTGACCTCGGTTTGTATCTCCATGTTCCGTTTTGCACCTCGCGCTGCGGCTATTGCGACTTCAACACCTACACCGCTGACGAATTGGGTCCGGGTGCTTCGCGCGCAACGTACCTAGATACCGCTCTAGCTGAATTACGCCTTGCACAATCGGTATTGGGTGATGCAGCGCGCCCGATTTCGATGCTCTTTGTGGGTGGTGGCACACCTACGTTGCTCCCGCCCGCTGACTTTGCTCGATTCCTTGACGTGGTTCGTGCTGAGTTCGGGATCATTGATGGAGCCGAGCTCAGTATTGAGTCCAATCCTGAATCCGTTGATGCCATGGGGCTTGAGCAACTGCGTGCTGCGGGGTTTAACCGCATTTCCTTTGGGATGCAAAGTGCAAACACCACGGTCCTGAAGGCCCTTGACCGCAAACACAGTCCTGGCCGGGTCCAGCACGCGGTGGAAGAGGCCAAGGACGCCGGTTTTGAGCACGTCAACGTTGATTTGATTTATGGAGCTCCCGGTGAAACCGATGAGCAGTGGCAGCAATCCCTCGATGCTGCACTGGAAGTCGAACCAGACCACATCAGCGCGTACGCATTGATCGTTGAAGACGGAACTGCCTTAGGCGCACAGGTTGCACGTGGAGATGTCGTTGTCGCCAACGATGACGTCATGGCGCACCGCTACGTGATGGCAGATGAAACTTTCAGCGCTGCGGGCATGCAGTGGTATGAGGTATCGAATTGGGCTAAGCCAGGTGGGCAGTGTCAACATAATCTCGGCTACTGGACGAGTCAGGATTGGTGGGGGATTGGACCCGGGGCTCATTCGCACATCGGCGGTGTGCGTTGGTGGAATGTTAAACATCCGGCCACGTATGCCAAGGCGCTCGACGCTGGAGTCTCGCCGGCGGCTGCTCGCGAAATTTTGACCACTGAACAACAGGTTGACGAGGCTGTCTTGTTGGGACTGCGATTGGCCAGTGGGCTTGCCATTGACTCCTTGTCATCCAGTGGACAAGAGCGCGTGAAGGAAGCGGTAGCTGAGGGACTACTTGACCCGCAAGACTTCGATGCTGGTCGAGCAGTCCTGACCTTGCGTGGCCGCCTGCTCGCTGATCGTTTAGCCGTTGAACTCCTGACAAACTAGCTCGGCTCGAGGCGCCTGGCGTCGCTCTACCGCCTAGAGTTGGCACTCAGGGACGACAAGTGCCCGCGCCGGAGGTGGGTAATGAGCGAAGATCGCCGACTTGCCGTCCTCCGCGCCATTGTTGAGGACTACGTCGCCACGCATGAACCCGTGGGATCTCGTGCTCTGGTTGATCGACACCACCTCAACGTCTCCTCGGCCACCGTCCGCAATGACATGGCTGCTTTAGAAGACGAAGGCTTCATCGCGCAGCCACATACGTCCGCCGGACGCATCCCGACGGACAAGGGCTACCGACTCTTCGTTGACCAGTTGACTGAAGTGCGCGCGCTCTCGACTCCAGAGCGTCGAGCGATTCAAAACTTCCTTGAAGGCGCCTTTGACCTTGATGAGGTCGTCGATCGCAGTGTGCGATTGCTAGCGCAACTCACGCGCCAAGTCGCCGTGGTCCAGTACCCCTCGCTGCCGCGATCGTCTGTGCGTCACGTGGAACTGGTGTCACTGCTGCCCACCCGAGTGATGGTCGTGGTGATCGCCAGTACGGGGCGGATCGAGCAACGAGTAGTGGATTTAGAGACACCAATGTCCGAAGACGTGCTAGCCAAGGTTCGCCAGCGCATCAATGCGTGCGTTCAAGGCCTACGAATGGTCGATGTCGCGGACGCCATCGCCGGGTTACCCGCCGAATTTGCCCCCGTCGAGCGCTCAGCAGTGGTTGCCCTGGTTGCTTCCTTGATGGAAACCGTTGCTGGTCAGCGTGAAGAGCGGGTCGTGATTTCGGGGGCGGCAAACCTGACCCGAGTTCCTAGCGATTTCCCACTCACGGTTCAGCCTGTCCTTGAAGCGCTGGAAGAGCACGTAGTCTTGCTCAAGTTATTGGGTGAAGTTGAAGCCAGTGAGCAGCCAACGGTGCGCATTGGTGCGGAAAATGATGTGCAACAACTTTCAACAGCTTCGATCGTGACATCGAGCTACGGCGGCGAAGGACAAGCAGTGGGCAATCTGGCAGTTGTGGGTCCAACGCGGATGGACTATGCCGCCAACATGGCATCGGTGCGCGCTGTTGCTCGCTACCTCGGACGAATGATGGATGCGCAGTAATGGCCAACGACTATTACGGCGTTCTGGGTGTATCCCGAGATGCATCTGCAGATGAAATCAAGCGCGCCTATCGTCGCTTGGCTCGCGAGCTGCATCCCGACGTCAACGACGACCCCAATACGCAGGAGCGTTTCAAGGAAGTCGCTGCTGCGTATGAAGTCCTCTCCGACCCAGACAAGCGTCAAATGTTTGACATGGGAGCTGACCCTCGAGCGCCTCGCGGTGGTGGTGGACCAGGCCCTGGCGCTGGGTTCGGGTTCGATTTCACCGACATCATGGATGCCTTCTTTGGTGGTCAACAACGCGGGCCGCGTACGCGCACGCGCCGAGGCCAGGACGCCTTAGTCCGTGTTGAAGTGCAGTTGCATGAGGCTGTTTTTGGTGCCGAGCGTGAGTTGCAACTCGAAACGGCTGTGCGCTGTCCCACCTGTGACGGCAGTTGCTGCGCTCCAGGCGCCTCACCGTTGATCTGCGACATCTGCAATGGTCGCGGCTCAGTCCAAGTCATGCAGCGTTCCTTGTTGGGCCAAGTGATGACGGCCCGGCAGTGTTCGCAATGTCAGGGATATGGCCAGACGTTGCCCACTCCGTGTGCTGAGTGTTCTGGCGAGGGTCGAGTCCTGGCCCGTCGCAACGTGAAGGTGCGCATCGTCGCTGGCGTAGACACGGGCACGCGCATTCAACTCAGTGGTCAGGCCGAAGCCGGTCCCGGTGGCGGACCCAATGGCGATCTTTATGTTGAAGTGATCGTTTTGCCACACGAAGTCTTTGAGCGTCACGGTAGCGACCTGCATGCGCGACTGAAAGTCCCTATGACGGCAGCCGCATTAGGCACCACCTTGGAACTTGACACCCTCGATGGCCTGCGAGAGGTCACGCTTGACTCAGGAACGCAATCGGGCCAGACAGTGCGCATTGCTGGGCTCGGAGTGCCCCCACTCCACGGTCGCGGACGCGGCGACATCGTCGTGCACATCGAAGTCGAAACCCCCACGCGGCTCGAAGGAAAGCAACGCGAACTCATGGAAGAAATCGCTCGACTGCGTGGCGAAGAATCTGTTGCACCCAAACTTGCTCCGGTGGTTGAGCCCAACAAGATTTTCACCAAGATCAAAGACGTGTTGACCGGCCGGTGAGTGCGCCGATGTTCTTGGCCCCTCGAGCAGACTTACTCGAGGGAACGCAAGTCACGCTGTCTGGTCCCGAGGGTCGTCACGCGGTCAGCGTGGTGCGGGTCAAAGTCGGTGAACATATTGACCTCAGCGACGGTGATGGTTTGTTGATCGCTGGTCGTGTTGTTGAAGTGAACAACCCCGATGAGCTTGTCATCGAAGTTCTCGAACGCATCATTGATGACGTCGTATTGCCGCGCTTGGTTGTCGTACAAGCCATCCCCAAGGGCGATCGGGGTGAACGCGCCGTCGAATTACTGACCGAGGTCGGCGCCGATGCGATCGTTCCCTGGGCGGCCTCGCGTTGCATCGCGCAATGGAAGGGCGATCGCGCCGAAAAGGCGTTGACCAAGTGGGAAAACACAGCCAAAGCCGCCGGAAAACAAGCACGGCGATCGCGCCTTCCCCAAGTCACTGGTGTGGCTACCACTGGTGATGTGGTTTCCATGATTGCCGCCGCCAGCGGTGCCATTGTTTTGCACGAGGAATCCACCACAGCCTTAACGGATTGGAATCCTCCGATAGATGGCGAGATTGTGATCGTGGTCGGACCCGAAGGTGGAATCACCTCTGACGAGGTCGAAGCCTTTCGTCAGGCAGGTGCTCAGATCGTCCACATGGGCAAATCCATCATGCGCACATCGACGGCCGGCGCGGCCGCAGTCGCTGTGCTGGGCGCGGTTACCGGTCGCTGGTCCTAAATCGGTATGTGGCCAGCGCCTGCGAAGGCAGCGACTACGATTGTGTTATGAGTAACTGCCTGTTTTGTTCCGTCATCGCCGGAGATATTCCAGCTGACGTGGTGGCACGCACTGAACATTCATTGGCCTTTCGCGACATCAATCCGCAAGCACCGGTTCACGTATTGGTCATCCCGCTGGTCCACAGTGCTGACGTGGGCGAACTCAGCGCCGATCATGAGGCCACGGGCCAACTGATGGCCGATGCAGCATCGGTCGCTCGCGATCTTGGTCTGACCCCCCAGGGAGACCAGTCAGGCTTCCGACTGGTGCTCAATACCGGCGCGGGAGCGGGGCAGAGCGTGTTTCACACCCACGTCCACGTCTTGGGTGGCCGCGACTTCCTGTGGCCACCTGGCTGATCGGGTTGATCGGGCTACGATAAACAAACCGGTTCGCAGCGGAAGTTCAACTCCCGCTCATGAGTAGAAGGAAAGTAGGGCGAGGAATGGCCTTCGGGCCAACCCATGAGTCGAACGAGCGAAGTCAGTACCACCATCGTGGTGCCACCGAGTTTGCCTACCGTCACCCTCTTTGGGCCTGGCGACGAATTCTTGCGAGTTATTGAAGGTGCGTTCCCTGCTATCTCCATGCATGCGCGCGGAAACGAAATCGCGATCAAGGGTCCCGCCGAAGACGTCACCCGCATCCAACGCCTTGTTGATGAACTAGTCATCGTCGTTCGCACTGGCCAGGGACTTTCGGCTGAAGTCGTTGAGCGATCTATTTCTATGATTCGCGGCGAAAACAACGAAGGCCCCGCTGATGTTTTGACGATGAATATCTTGAGCAATCGTGGCCGAACCATTCGCCCCAAGACCTTGAACCAAAAGCGTTACGTCGAAGCCATTGATCGTCACACCATCGTCTTTGGTATTGGTCCCGCCGGAACCGGCAAGACCTATCTGGCCATGGCCAAGGCAGTGCAGGCTCTTCAGGCCAAGCAGGTCAACCGCATCATCTTGACCCGACCAGCCGTGGAGGCTGGCGAACGTTTGGGGTTCCTGCCGGGCACCTTGTTTGAAAAGATTGACCCTTATTTGCGCCCCCTATATGACGCCTTGCAGGACATGGTTGACCCAGAGTCGATTCCGCGCTTGATGGCGTCCGGGACCATTGAGGTAGCGCCATTGGCCTACATGCGTGGTCGCACCCTCAACGATGCCTTCATCATTTTGGACGAAGCACAAAACACTTCGGCTGAGCAGATGAAGATGTTCCTGACGCGCTTGGGGTTTGGATCCAAGATGGTGATCACTGGTGACACGACCCAAGTTGACCTGCCGTCGGGAACGATGAGCGGGTTGCGCGTGGTCCAAGACATCCTCGACGATGTTGATGACGTGATGTTTTGTCGCCTCGATGCCCAAGACGTGGTGCGTAACCGACTGGTCAGTCGCATAGTCGAGGCCTATGCCGCCTTTGATGCGCTGACCTCGCCTACTAAGCCATCGACGAAGCGTTAACTGATGGCCGTCGAACTCACCAATGAGTCCAAGCACTCGGTAAATGAAGCTCGTCTGATGGATGTAGCCCGCGCGGCCATGGTGGCGATGAACATTGACCCAGCAGCCGAACTTTCGATCGCAGTCGTGGACAACGATGTGATGGAAAAGCTGCATGTTGACTGGATGGATCTGCCCGGCCCCACCGATGTTTTGTCCTTCCCGATGGACGAATTGGAACCGGGCAAGCCCGGCGAGCCCCCGGTGACGGGAATGCTCGGCGACATCGTGATTGCCCCTGAATTTGCTACCGCTCAGGCGCTCGCAGCCGGCCGTGAACCACAAGCCGAACTAGATCTCCTCATGGTCCACGGTGTTTTGCACCTCCTGGGCTTTGACCACGAGGAACCGGACGAGCACCAGGTGATGTTTGACCTACAATCTGAAATCTTGACCGCGTATGAATCAACAGGGAGCCCATCGTGACTGATGTGTGGTTGATTGTTACTGCGGTTGTTTTGGTCAGCATTGCCGGTTCGTTGGCTGCAATGGAAGCGGCGGTTTCTCGCGTGCGACGTTCGCGCGCAGTCGAACTGCAAGCTGAAGGCAAGCGTGGCGCTGCAGCCTTGGTCGTCATCGCCACCGATCCCGCTCCCTTCGTCAACGTGTTGTTGTTCCTGCGCATCACCTCAATGACCACCGCGACTGTCCTCGTCGTGAACGTCTTTGTGAAGACGTGGGGAACGACGTGGTCCTCGATCGCTGTTGCGGCGGCCACGATGGCCACGGTTAACTACGTGGTCGTGGGTGTGGCGCCGCGCACGATTGGGCGACAAAACCCAGTCAGGGTCGGCCTTGCTACTGCTGGATTTGTGCGTGCCCTAGCCAAGGTGCTCGGACCGTTGACTCGACTGCTGATCTTGGTCGGTAATGCCATTACTCCCGGTAAGGGATACCGCGATGGCCCGTTCAGTACCGAAGCCGAACTGCGCGAGCTCGTCGATATCGCTGAAGCCAATCAGGTCATCGAAGACGGCGAGCGCCAAATGATTCACTCAGTCTTTGAATTAGGTGACACCGTGGTCCGCGAAGTCATGGTTCCGCGAACCGAGATGATTTTTATTGAACGCAACAAAACCTTGCGTCAGGCCTTGTCCCTGGGATTGCGCTCAGGTTTTTCCCGAATTCCCGTCATAGGCGATTCGCTCGACGATGTGGTCGGAGTGGTGTATCTCAAAGACGTCACGCGACGATCCTTTGATCATCGCGATGCGGAGTCGATTGAACGCGTCGAGTCAGTCATGCGGCCCGTGACCTATGTTCCTGACAGCAAGCCAGTCGATGATCTGCTGCGCGAGATGCAGGCTGCTCGCGTTCACCAAGCGGTGGTCATTGATGAATACGGTGGCACGGCCGGGCTGGTCACTATTGAAGACATCTTGGAGGAAATCGTCGGAGAAATTGCCGATGAGTACGACGAAGAGCAACCCGATATCGAACACCGCGCTGATGGGTCGATTCGTGTCTCCGCCCGCCTGCCGCTCGACGACCTGGGCCACTTGCTCAAGCAAAGCTTTGATGACGATGTCGACACCGTGGGCGGCTTATTGGCCGAACGCCTGGGCAAAGTCCCCATCTCGGGATCATCGATCACTGTTGATGGCTACGAGTTGGTGGCCGAGTCGGTCGGGGGACGACGCAATCGCATCACGTCAGTGGTCGTCATCCCTGATGAAGCGATCGGTGCTCGCGTAGTCTCGCTGGATGAATCGGCGATAACGACCAAGGACCAGGCATGAGCGATGTGAGTGAAGAAGACAACAAGCTCATCACGCTGGCACGCAGTGCACGCGCTCGCAACAATGCAGCCGAAGGCGCGGCCGTTCGCGACGAGACGGGCCGCACCTACATCGCCACGACGGTCTCGTTGTCAGCGCTGTCACTGAGTGCAGGGTTAGCGGCTATTGCTGCAGCGGTTTCCAGTGGCGCCAGCAAGCTTGAGGGCGTTGTCGTGGTCACCGATGCTCGCGAATTCGCGGCTTCAGATGTAGATGCAGGTCGCGAACTCGCAGTCCCGGGTGCCTTGATGCATCGTTGTGATGCCAGTGGCGCTGTCGTCGAAACGATCTCTTTGTGACACATCGCAGTGGCTTTGCCTGCTTTGTTGGACGTCCCAACACCGGCAAATCAACATTGACCAATGCGCTAGTGGGGCAGAAGGTCGCGATTACCTCAGATCGCCCCCAAACCACGCGTCATGCCGTCCGCGGTGTGGTCCATCGCCCGGATGCGCAACTGGTGTTGGTGGACACCCCTGGTGTGCACAAGCCCCGCACGCTCCTAGGCCAGCGCCTCAATGAAGTCGTGCGCGAGACCTGGGCCGAAGTCGATGTCATCGCTTTTTGTGTTCCCGCCGATGAACGACCCGGACCCGGCGATCGCTACATCCTCACCGATGTGGCCATGGCGACCAGGATTCCTAAAATTGCGGTGGTGACCAAGATTGACAAGGTCAACCCGGCCGCCTTGATGGAACAACTCTTGGCCGTACAAAAACTCGGTGAGCAAGTAGGTATTGAGTGGGATGAAATCGTGCCCGTTTCTGCTGTAGATATGAAGCAGGTGGATCTGCTGGCCGATTTGCTCGTAGCTCGCTTGCCAGAGGGTCCGAACTTGTTCCCCGCAGAAGTCGCGACTGACGAAACCAGTTTCGTCATGGTGGCCGAACTCATCCGCGAAGCTGCCCTTGAGGGTGTCCGCGATGAACTCCCGCACTCCATCGCCGTGGTGGTGGAGGGAATAGAGCCCAGGGAGGGTCGGCCCCAGGATCGGCCGCTTTTAGATATTTCCGCCATCGTCTACATCGAGCGTCAAAGCCAAAAGTCGATTGTCATTGGCAAGGGGGGTGAGCGTTTGCGCGATGTGGGCACCGCGGCCCGTAAGGAAATTGAGCAGTTGCTCGGCACCAAGGTGCATCTGGACCTGCACGTCAAGGTCGCCAAGGACTGGCAGCGCGATCCCAAACAACTGCGCAAACTGGGTTTCTAGCCTCTGCCACTAGGGGTTAACCCGTGGCGAGGAACCGCTAGGCACGATTTTGCGTCCTAACGGAGCGCTGAGCAGGTGGCTGTTGGGCGCCGATTATGTTTCACTTTGAGTATTGGGGTGCCGATAAGTACAAGGTCATCTGTGTTCTGGCGAAGGCGTTGAGGTGAGTGCAATGAAGGCTCGATCAGTCACTGGGCTAGTAGCCGTGACTTCTTGTCTTGCATTGCTGTGTGGGGTGCTGGCTGCACCAGCCCAGGCCTCCCAGAACACCCTCCGGATGGCGACCTTCACGCCTCGTCTAGCCAAGGCACCAACCACGGTTCCCAACGAAGTCATCGTCCGCTGGAAGCCTGGAGTATCAGCGAACTCGCGGCTGGCTATCCGTCGTGCCTACGGCACCGTGAAGGTCGAAAGTGTCGGGCTTGCTCGCGCGGAGAAGGTCAAGGTCGTTGATGGTTCGAGTGTGAGCGAAGCGGTGGCCGAACTCAACGCTGATCCGCGTGTCGATTTTGCCCAGCCCAACTTTCGTTACACCTCGAACACGGAGCCGTTGGAATCTAAACTGTGGGGCCTGAACAACACGGGTCAAACCCCGGAGACTAATTACTCAGGTCCTGGCACTCCCGATGTGGATATCAATGCACCGCAAGCGTGGGCCACGACGACGGGCGATTCCAACGTTGTTGTCGGAGTTATTGATACCGGAATGGACATTGATCACTCCGACTTAGTCGGCGCAACCTGGACCAACCCTGGTGAAATCCAAAATAACGGCATTGATGATGACGGTAATGGCTACGTCGATGACATCCATGGCTGGGACTTCCTCAACAACGATGCTTCCGTTTATGACGGGGTCACCTGTAGCGGTGGCGAGGACGAGGACTTCCACGGCACCCACGTTGCCGGCACGATCGCCGCCCAGCGAAACGGAATGGGCGTAGTCGGAGTCGCACCGGGGGTTCGCGTGATGCCGCTGAAGGCGTTGGGTTGCAGTGGTGGTGATACCAGCACCGTCATTGATGCGCTGAATTACGCCAAAGCCGAAGGTGTAAAGATCGTCAACATGAGCCTGGGTGGACCAGGTTATGACCAAGCGTTCAAAGATGCCATTGATGCATCTGGCATCTTGGTAGTGGCCGCAGCCGGCAACGGTGGCGATGACCAAGTCGGCGACAACAACGACAACCCTGGAACCTCACCCAACAACTACCGCCAGTACCCAGGGGCTTTCACCTCGTCCAACATCTTGGCCGTAGCCGCTATCAATAACGTTGGGGCACTTTCTTCTTTTTCCAACTACGGTGCCGCCAGCGTGGATGTGGCAGGACCTGGTCAGTCCATCGTCAGCGACTATCCGCGCGATGCCTACGGCGCATCGCGATACGTATTCCTTGACGGCACGTCCATGGCTACACCGCACGTGACCGGCACTGCGGCTTTGGTCCTGTCAACAGACCTGGCTCTCACCCCCGCGCAAATGAAGTCACGCATCATGAGCACCACACGCCCACTGGCCTCATTAAGCGGTAAAATTTTGACTGGTGGCCTCGTTGATGCCAACGGCGCAGTACTTGATGTATCTGCGATGCGCCAAGCCACGGCAATGTCCTTCAC
>CAMCVY010000020.1 GCA_945881995.1 Bifidobacterium breve
GTCGCAAACTGGTCTTCCCAGACACAGTTCTTTTCGGCATCTTCTGGGGTGTGAGCGAAGGGTTGTTCTTTGGCTCGGTGTGGATCTTGGCGCGCCGCCTCTGGACAAATGTATTGAGCTCGCATCCTTTGATCAGTGACTACGCGACGTGCTTCACCGTCATCATCTTGCTGTCGGCATTCATTGGAACGTGGCACGCGTTGTATTGGGACATCCACATCTCGCCGAATCACAACATCATCGAGTGGAACATCAAGAAAGTGCTGCTTGCGCACAACCCGAACCTGATCCTGGGAGCTATCTACATCACGATGTGGGAAAACCTCGGGATCTGGGTCACCCTTCAAGCCTTTGCCCTCCTGGGCTCGACGCTGGCCATGCCATTCCCGACCTGGCGTTATCCGCACCCGGTAGACCCCACTGGACCAGCGATGGGGTCCCCGACCGATGAACCTGTCGATATGTCCGGTCGCACGGTGATCGTTACTGGTGGCGCGAACGGAATGGGCGCGATGGCCGCTCGCCTGTTGGCAGACCAGGGAGCGCACATTGTCATCATTGATAAGGATGAGCCGAATGCTCGCGCAAATGCCTCGACCATCGAATCGGCATCTGGAAATGCAGCAGATGTCATCGTGGCTGATTTGTCCGACCCATCTCAGGTGCGTTCGTGCGCAGAGCAAGTCTTGGCAAGTTATCCACGCATTGATGTTCTGCTGAACAACGCGGGCATCTTTACCGAGGTGTATCAGGAAACAGCAAGTGGAGACGAACTCACGCTGGCTTCTAATCACTTGGGCGGATTCTTGTTAACGCAGCTATTGTTAACTCTACTCGAGGAATCCAAGGCACGCGTGTTGTTTGTTAGTTCCGATGCGCACCGCCAAGCCATGAAGGTCAATTGGGACGACATCAACGGAAAAGATTTGTGGAAGGGCAAGGAGCGCGTCCCTAACGCCGGCTTTGTGCAGTACAACGTTTCTAAACTTTTTGTGGCATCAGCGGCGATTGAGCTGGCTGAGCGCACCAAGGGAACTGGCATGACGGTGAACACCTTGGCGCCAGGAGCATTGATTCCCACCGGAATTTATGACGACACCACGGGGCCCATTCCTATTTTGATCAAGTACTTCCGTCCGTTGCTGCGCAAGCAGGAAAAGGCCATGATCACTTACGTGTACCTAGCCACCTCACCCGAAGTTGAGGGAGCGAGCGGCTGGTATTGGAAGGATGGGCGCTTCGTTGACGCGAGCCAATTGGCTCAAAGTCAGGAACTGCGCGATCAGATCTGGGCGTGGTCCATGCGTCAGAGCGGGCTGAGTCAAGGCGTGAGTTCCTAACTCCCGTCGGCACTGAGCTTCCTTGTTGTAGGTGGGCTTAGTCTTAGCCCATGACCGATAGCGAGTTGCTGGCGATTCGTCAGGTATGTGAGCAGGCCCGTGAGGCATCGTTTTCGTTGGCCTCGACTAGTCGTGCCGTCAAGGATGCGGCTCTGCGCACGATTGCTGATGCCCTGGAAGCTAACGCCGCGACCATCGTGACGGCCAATGCCACCGACTTAGATCGTGCGCGGGCTGATGGCACCTCGGATGCATTAATCGACCGGCTGACTATTACGCCGGATCGCTTGAAGGCCATTGCTGATGCGCTGCGTGAAGTGGCTGAATTGCCGGACCCCATTGGCGAAGTCATTCGCGGTTACACCCTCCCCAATGGTTTACAGATCCGTCAACTTCGCGTGCCACTGGGCGTAGTGGGCATGATTTATGAAGCCCGCCCTAATGTCACCGTTGATGCTGCTGGCTTGTGTTTGAAGTCTGGCAATGCCGCGCTTCTGCGTGGATCGTCCTCTGCCTATGAGACCAACGTCGCTTTGGTTGCGGTTATGCAAGATGGCCTCGAGGCCGCCGGATTGCCCCGCCATGCCATCCAATTAGTTCCGGGCACTAGTCACGAATCGGTCAAGCACCTCATGCAAGCTCGCGGTTTGGTTGACGTGTTGATTCCGCGTGGGGGAGCCGGCTTGATTAAGTCTGTTGTGGAGGGTTCGCTAGTCCCGGTGATTGAAACGGGTGTGGGCAACTGCCACGTCTACGTGGATGCAGATGCAGACATCGACAAAGCGATCAATATCTTGATCAACTCCAAGACCCAGCGCGTAAGTGTGTGCAATGCGGCGGAAACCCTGCTGGTTCATGCTGATGTCGCTGGGGAATTCTTGCCCAAGGCCCTAGCCGCTCTCAAGGACAAGGGCGTCACCATTCATGGGGACGCAGCCATGGCGAACTTTTGTTCAGAAGTCGGCATTGATTTCGCGCCTGCGACCGAGGACGACTGGCTTGCTGAATATTACTCACTGGATCTGGCAGCAGGCGTCGTGAAGTCCATTGACGAAGCGATCAGCCACATTCGCCGGTACACCAGCGGCCATACCGAAGCCATCGTCAGCGATAGCGTCACCGCGACGCAGTACTTCGTGGCTCAAGTGGATTCAGCGGCCGTGATGGTCAATGCCTCTACTCGATTCACCGATGGTGGTGAGTTTGGTTTTGGCGCGGAAATTGGCATTTCGACCCAGAAATTGCATGCTCGCGGTCCTATGGGTCTTGCGGAACTGACTTCAACGAAATTTGTCGTGACCGGTGACGGCCATATCCGTGGCTAGTTGTTTAGACTGACCTGACTACACGTTCTTATCTAGGGAGTTCTCCATGGTGTCGATCCTGGCTCAGGCCTCCGAAGGGACGGAAAAGTCCTTTCCGTTGTCGCCCGTTGGGTTTGGTCTCGTCGGCCTTGGCGTTTTGCTTCTGGCCTTGTACCTGGTGACTCGGATCAACCCCGATCGCTAATCGCGCGCTCATGCGTATTGGGGTGTTGGGTGGCACCTTTGATCCACCACACCTTGGGCACCTGGCGGTAGCACGAGACGTTGCCACGCAACTGCAGTTAGATCGCATTGTCTTTGCCCCCACGGGTGACTCCTGGCAAAAGGAAACGACCACCCCTGCGAAGGATCGCCTCGCCATGGTGGAGTTGGCGATTGCGGGCGAAGAACTTTTTGTCAGTAGCGATGTCGATGTTCAACGTGACGGACCGACCTTCACCTTTGACACCTTGACGCAGTTGCGAGCCGAGTATGGAGCCGATGCTGAGCTGTTTTTCCTGCTCGGTTCGGATGCCCTCGCTGGCCTTCCGACCTGGCATCGGGCCAGCGAGCTGGGACAACTGGCTATATTTGTTGGCTTTGGTCGGCCCGGTCATGATGCAATCGCGCCAGCGGGTTTCGAATCGTGGGTGCACATCGTGGCTGTTGGTCCAACGGACATCTCATCAACCCAATGTCGCCAAAAGTTATCGGCAGGGGAGTCGGTGGAGGGTTTGATGCCTCAGGCGGTCATTGACTACGCCACTGCTCGCGGGCTCTATGCCGGCGTGAGAGAGTAGACACCGAGCACCACCTATGGAGGACTAGTGACCGCAACGACTCAGGCTATTGAATTAGCGGTCGCAGCAGCCGAAGCTGCCGGCGACAAGTTAGCCCAAGACATCGTTGCCATCGATGTGAGCGACCACTTGGTCATCACCGACATCTTCGTCATCTGTTCGGGAAACACTGAGCGCCAAGTCAAGGCCATCGTGGATTCGATTGAAGAGCGTCTCCACGGGCTGGGTGTAAAGCGCATCCGACGCGAAGGCCATGCGGAAGGCAGATGGGTCCTGTTGGATTTCGGCGACATCGTGGTGCACGCGCAGTTGGCTGAAGAGCGCGTGTTCTATGACCTCGAGCGCCTGTGGGGCGATTGCCCAATGGTGGAACTTCCAGCGGAAGTTAACGCGCACGCGGCTGTATCTCAAGAAGCCTGATTCATGACGCGGTTGGTGTGGTTGCGCCATGGGCGCACTCCGTGGAATCAGGAAGGCCGATTTCAGGGCCAAACCGATATTGCACTGGATGAGGTAGGTCATGCCCAGGCTGAGCGCGCCGCCTCGTACTTGATCCACCTGGAACCATCGTTGATTATTAGTTCCGACCTGGAACGGGCCGTTCAAACTGCTGAGCCGTTGGCGAAGTTAGCGGGTATTTCGATCACGCACGATGAACGACTGCGTGAAACCAATGCTGGGGATTGGCAAGGTTTGACGCACGCTGAAATCCGCGAGCGTTTTGGTCCCAGCTTGGATCAATGGTCAGCAGGTATTGATGTTCGCCCGGGCGGTGGCGAAACGCGTCGCGAAGTGGCTGACCGAGTCAGTAGTTGTGTCAACGAGTATGTGCATACTCACGACGGGCAGACCATCGTCATCGTGACGCACGGTGGATCAGCACGCGCCGGCATCGGTCAGATGCTTCAATTGCCCGAAGACTCATGGTTGGCGCTGGGTGTGCTGGCCAACTGTTCGTGGTCCATCTTGGGGCGGTCCGGACATGCCTCACCACCCTGGCGGCTCCTGGAGTACAACGCCGGGAGTTTGCCTGCACCCGTCTTAGGGGATGACCTCTAGCCGGTTCTAGGCGGTGGGGCGCGCACAGTTATGCTGTGACCTCCTCTCCTCGAGAGCGGGGCTGTGGCGCAGCTGGTAGCGCACCTGCATGGCATGCAGGGGGTCAGGGGTTCGAGTCCCCTCAGCTCCACCAAGTACAAAGGCGCAGGGATCATTTCCTGCGCCTTTTGCGTTTGTAGACCCCATTTGGGCGATAAAGCGCGCTTGTGCCACGTCCGATATCGTGAAGGTCAGGAGGTCAAGCATGAGTTGGACGGCAAGTAGCAGCAGGCGGGTGCGTACCAGACTGCTCTCCCTTGCCCTGTCTGTTGCCTTCCTGACCACCGGTGTTGCCACGATCAATGTGGTCAGTGCACAGGCGGACACCGTGATCACGGGCGTGGATGTTTCTAGGTGGGATCACTCAAAAACCAGCGCTTACCCCGCAGGCACGCCTATTGATTGGGTCAAGGTCAAAGCCGCCGGTCGTAGCTTTGCGATCATTAAGGCGTCTGAGCGCACGAACTACCGCAATCCCTACTTTGCCAACGACTACGCCCAAGCAAAGGCCGCCGGCCTGGTCGTCGGCGCTTATCACTTCGCCCGCCCAGCATTGCCGATTTCGACGGCCAGGGATCAAGCCCGCTACTTCATCACCACTGTTCAAAAAGTGGGCAGTTTCCGGGATCAAAAAACCTTCCCAGCGGTCCTGGACCTAGAAACCACAGGTGGTTTGAGTAAAACCGACCTGATCGCGTGGACCCAACTATTCCTCGACACAACGCAAGCGTTAACCGGACGTAAGCCGATCTTGTATTCGTACGACTATTTCATACGCTCCACATTGGGAAACACCAATCAGTTTTCGAGCTACCCCTTGTGGTACGCGCGTTACACCACCACCGTTCCGACATCATCAACGGTTCCTGGTGGTTGGTCCCAGTGGACGCTGTGGCAGTACTCCTCAACCACGACCACGAATGGGATCATCGGCGCTGGCGATGTGAACCGGTTTAACGGAACAACGGCTGCATTGCTGGCCTTTGCCGACGGCCGTAAGTCCGGGTATGGACCACCATCGATTCCGCTCAACCCGGTGGCCACGCCTGGCAAGGCCTTTGCTCAATTGACGTGGACTGTTCCTAATGACAATGGTGGTGTCCCGGTCAACCGCTATCGAGTCAGCATTGATTCAGGGCCAGAAGTGATCACCCCGACTACATCATTTGCCGCAGTTGGGCTTGCACCTGGCGTGCATACGTATTCCATCTCCGCGGAGAACTTAGCTGGGGTGGGATTGCCGGCAACGGGATCATTCACTATTGACCCTTACGACGTTTCCACTCTTCCGGCGCCGGTGGTGCCAACAATGGTGGTCAGTACTCCCTCAGCGAGTCTTGGTTCGGCCTATAACGTGGTCCAAGTCAAGGTCAGCCGCGGGGATACGCTGCAGGCGATTCGTAATGCCGAAGTAACAGTTGCGATCACCCCTGAACTCGGTGCATCACGAACCCCGCGAACGGTTTATACCGATGCTGAAGGAATCGTGTCAGTGACCTTTAGATCGCAAGTCGATACAGCGGTAACGGTGACGACGACGGGCGGCGCGTGGTACTCAGCCGTCACGAAACGAAACGCTGTCCGAATCGCCCCCACGCTGACCGCCAGCCTCAGCGCTTCCGTCGTTCGACGTAAGGGTGTAGTCAGGCTTGCCGGTTCCACCTCGCCATTGCTGGCAGGGGAGCGGGTGTATCGCCAACTTTTTACCGGTGGTCGATGGGTAACTAAGGCAACCCGGGTGGTGGGGGCGACGGGAACCTATTCTTTCACCGTCACGACCACCACGACCGGTCGAAAGGTTCAGCGAGTGCTGCTGGCGTCCACTTCGCATCACCTGCGGGGGGTCTCGCGCACGCGGACGCTGATCGTTCGCTAGGGCGTGGGAAGATAGCGGCTGCATCGAATCGGTGCAGGAGACCTCGACCACGATCGGGATGTTGACGCAACGATGACTGAACTGAGCCCAGAAGGCGGCGCTGAACGCTACGACGTTTTTGCCGTGCAGGAAAAGTGGCTTCCGGTCTGGGACGAGCGTGCTCCATTCAAGGCCGGACAACCCGGCGACCCACGTCCAAAGAAGTACGTGCTCGACATGTTTCCTTACCCATCGGGTGATCTGCACATGGGTCACGCCGAGGCATACGCCATGGGTGACATTCCCGCGCGCTATTGGTTCCTCAAAGGCTATGACGTCCTGCACCCCATTGGTTGGGATGCGTTTGGACTTCCTGCGGAAAACGCGGCTATCAAGCGCGGTGCGGATCCAGCAGCGTGGACCTACGAAAACATTGCCACCCAAAAAGCGTCAATGCGTCGCTATGCCTGTTCGTTTGACTGGGATCGAGTCCTCAATACCTGTGACCCGGAGTACTACCACTGGAACCAGTGGCTGTTCTTGCAAATGTTTGAACGTGGATTGGCCTATCGCAAGCCATCTAATGTCAACTGGTGTCCCAATTGCCAAACCGTGTTGGCCAATGAGCAGGTTGTGGGCGGTTTGTGCGAGCGCTGCGACACAGCAGTAACGAAAAAGAAACTCACGCAGTGGTATTTCCGCATCACCGACTACGCCGACCGCTTGCTCGATGACATGACCGAGCTCGAAGGCCAGTGGCCGGACAAAGTCTTGACCATGCAGCGCAACTGGATCGGCCGATCCACCGGTGCCGAGGTCAATTTTGTTGTTGAAGGTCGTGACGAGCCGATCACGGTCTACACCACGCGCCCCGACACCTTGTTTGGTGCCACGTTCTTCGTCGTCGCTGCTGACAGCGACCTAGCAGCCGAGCTTGCCAGTGAAGCATCGCCGGAAGTCCAAGCTGCCTTTGATGTCTATCTTGAGGAAGTCAAAGCCACTGCGGACATTGATCGCCTCGCGACCGATCGTCCTAAGACTGGCGTGTTCCTTAATCGCTTTGCGATCAACCCAGTCAACGATGAGCGACTGCCGATTTACGCCGCCGAATATGTCTTGTCCGATTACGGCACGGGCGCCATCATGGCCGTGCCTGCTCACGACCAGCGCGACCTTGATTTCGCGCGAGCCTTTGACTTGCCCGTACGCATTGTGGTTGAAACAGACCTTGATGACCCTGCAGCATCGGGAGTGGCTACGCCAGGCGACGGAGTATTGATTAACTCCGGTTCGCTCAATGGTTTGGGTAAGGCCGAAGCCATTGCCAAGATCACGGCCGAACTCCAAGGCCAAGGCCGAGGACAAGCCGCTAAGAATTACCGACTGCGCGACTGGTTGATTTCTCGTCAGCGGTACTGGGGAACCCCGATTCCCATCATTCACTGCCCCGACTGTGGTGAAGTGCCGGTGCCAGCAGAGCAATTGCCGTTGGTGTTGCCCTCCTCAGAAGGTTTGGACCTCAGCCCCAAGGGCACCTCACCGCTGGGTGGTGCAACGGACTGGGTGAATGTGGCCTGTCCGCGTTGTGCCAAGCCTGCCAAGCGTGACACCGACACGATGGACACCTTCGTCGACAGTTCCTGGTACTTCCTGCGCTTTTTGTCTCCGCAGCGCGACGATGTGGCTTTCGATCTTGAACAAGCCAAACAATGGATGCCGGTCGATCAATACGTCGGTGGCGTGACCCACGCGATTTTGCACCTGCTTTATGCGCGCTTCTTTACCAAAGTTCTCTATGACCTGGGAATGGTTCCCGTCGTTGAACCCTTTGCCCGTTTGCTGAACCAAGGCATGGTGCAAATGGATGGTTCAACGATGAGCAAGTCACGCGGAAACCTCGTGCGGTTAAGCGATGAGCTGCAATCCCACGGTGTCGATGCAATTCGCCTCACGATGGTCTTTGCCGGTCCGCCCGAAGACGACATTGACTGGGCCGATGTTTCGCCATCGGGTTCCGCGAAGTTCTTGGCTCGGGCTTGGCGTTTGTCGGGGGAAGTCTCCAGCCCCGTTGACGCCGATGTTTCCCAAGGAGATCTGACTCTTCGTCGCATTACGCACCGAGTCATTGACGAAGTCGAGACCGCGATCACCACTTCTCGGTTCAATGTGGCTGTGGCTCGCACGATGGAGCTGGTCAATGCCATTCGTAAGGCTGTTGACACCGGTTGTGGCCCAGCTGACCCAGCAGTGCGCGAAGCAGTCGAAGCCACGGCAGTGATGCTGTCGCTCTTTGCGCCCTATACGGCAGAGGACATGTGGGAACGCTTAGGTCATGAGCCCTGCATTGCCTTGACGAACTTCCCGGTTGTTGATCCAGCGCTTTTGGTGCAAGATTTCGTGACCTGTGTGGTGCAAATCTCGGGCAAGGTGCGCGAACGACTGGAAGTTTCACCCACGATTAGTGCCGATGAGCTCAAGGAATTGGCGTTGTCGAATGCAACGGTGCTCGCCGCTCTTGAGGGACAGGAAATCCGCACGGTCATTGTGCGTGAACCCAAACTGGTCAACATCGTTCCGGTGGCCTAAGTATTCCACAGGGGATGTCATCCCACATCCTGGTGCAACGGTGTGTGTCTGTTGCGTCAGTCTCTTAACGTGCGCGTATGGCTTCATCCGCACCGGCTGTCCAGCAAAGATTACTGTCCGTACTAGGGCTTCCTCAAGAAAGTGTTGAAGGCTCGACTCGAGATGTGACGCCACCGGGTCGTGGGTTCTCACGGGCAGTGGCGATCTGTGGAGCGCTGGCAGTGGTTTTTGCCATTGTAGTTTTCACCCGCAGTCAACCGGTGTCGTCGGGATCGCCGGTGCCACTGGGTGTTCCGCTGAGTGCGAGCCCGTCACCCACTCTTGCCGCCCTAGTGGTGCAGGTCGTGGGACGAGTAAACAAGCCAGGCATCGTGAGACTGCCGCAAGGTTCACGGGTGGCTGATGCGGTGGCCGCGGCCGGAGGCTTGACGCGTCGCACTGATCCAGCCAGCGTCAATCTTGCGCGCTTAGTGGTTGACGGTGAACAAATCGTGATCGCCAATCCATCGGCGGCTTCTGCTCCACCTGGTGCGTCATCATCGGCGGCGGGGACTCAGTCCTCAGGTTCTCGTGGGGCACTCCTTGATCTCAACACCGCCACTGCAGAGCAATTAGAGGGCTTGCCCGGTGTGGGGCCGGTGTTGGCCCAACGCATTGTGGAGCAACGCACGCGGATTGGTCGCTTCGCATCCGTGGAGGATTTGCGACAGGTAAGTGGCATCGGGGCGAAGAAGTTTGCCGACCTTGCTCCGTTGGTTCGGGTGTGAGCGCTGACTTACGCGTTGTTGTAGTCGCGGCTAGCGCTTGGACCGGAGCCGCGCTCGGTGTTCTAGGCAGCGGCCCTGCGTTCGCGGCTGTCGTGGGGTTTATCGCCATCACCGCTTTCATCCTTTGGTCGCGAGGGTGGAGGTCCTTAGCCAGTTGGTTGTTGATCGGTGTGTTGGTGGGCGGTTGTTTGTGGGCGAGCGCTTGGTCGCGTATTCAAGCCAACCGCACATCCGTCGTTCACGCAGTTGCTGCGGATCATCAACTCACTCGCGCCACGGTGGTGATCACTTCGGATCCGGTTGCTGTTCGAGACGGCACCGGCGCAGTGGCCACTAGCCGTGGTGTTCGCGTGATGGCTCGCCTTGAGGTGCTAGCCGTGGGAAGTCGTCAGCGCCAGGTGCGTTCGCCCGTGATGGTCTTTGCTCCCGCTACCTGGCAGGACCTCATGCCCGGTGACGTTGTCCAATCCCTGATGACTTGGGCTCCGCCGCGGACTCCTGAACTTGCCGCGGTGGGGTCAACCACGATGTCGCCAACTGTCCTATCTCCAGCACCGTGGATCCAACGTGTGGCACAAACACTGCGTGCGGGACTCCGGGCGGCCTGCGAAGGTCAATCAGCTGCTAAGGGCGCAGTGTTGGTTCCTGCGTTAGTGGTGGGGGACACCTCGACCATGCCCGAATCCCTCGTGGACGACTTGCGGTTGAGTGGATTGGCGCATCTGAGTGCTGTCAGCGGGGCCAACGTGGCCATCGTCCTCGGATTTGTTCTGCTGCTCGCCCGATCCATTCGTATTCGCGGGCGGTTACTGGTCATGGTGGGGATTGCCACGATCGCGTTCTTCGTCATCCTGGCCAGACCCGAGCCATCAGTGTTGCGGGCGGCAGTGATGGGAACCATTGCCCTGATCGCGATCGTTCGCGGCGGGTTGTCTCGATCGTTGGCCGCGCTCAGTGCTGCTGTGATGGTGTTGCTACTGATTGATCCTTTGTTGAGTGTGCAACTGGGATTTGTCCTATCTGTTGTTGCTACGGCCGGCTTGATTGTGGTGTCCCCGTGGTTTACGAAGCGACTCACGCGGTGGATGCCGCTACGGGTTGCACAAGCCATCGGGATTGCTGTGGGAGCACAGTTGGTGGTAGCGCCCGTACTGGCGGCAATTTCCGGACGCATCGAGCCGATCGCCATCGTGGCCAACGTGTTGGCCGAGCCTGCTGTTGCACCAGCAACCGTGTGTGGATTCATTGCCGCAGTCGTGAGTCCGGTGAGCCCGTGGATGGCTTCGTTGTTTGCTGCAGCTGCTAGTTGGTGTGCGCAATGGATTAGTTGGATCGCCGGCGCAGCGGTTAAGGTGCCGGGAGGCACGCTGGAGTGGCCTCGTGGCCTCGCCGGTGGATTGTGTGTAGCACTAGCGATGGTCACAGCCGTGGCTGTTGTGCGCGCCAGGCGAACGCCTTGGGCTGGAATGGCAGCTGTTGCAGCAGCCGCTTGCCTCATCGTGTTGCCGATACGCCATGCCACTGCGTGGCCGCCTGCACACTGGCTGGTTGAAGCCTGCGATGTAGGGCAAGGCGATGGACTCTTGCTCAATACCGGGCGGGCGTCAGCAATCTTGGTTGATGCCGGTCCTGATGCACGTTTGATTGATCGATGTCTGCGCGATGCGGGAATCACCACCTTGGACGCTGTGGTTCTGACCCATTTTCATGCCGATCACGTTGATGGCCTGCAGGGAGCTCTGCGACATCGACGGGTGGGCCCCGTGTTGGTGAGCTCATTGTTGGAACCAGCACCACAGTTTGAGCGCATCTCTGCCCTTGTTGCGCAAAGTCATGGCCAATTGGTTACCGTCGTCCCCCGCAGCACCACAACGATCGGACCATGGCAACTCCATGATCTGACCCCCTCTGCGGAACCGATGAATGCAGCCCGCCTTGCATCACAAGGCTCAGCGCCAAATAACTCCAGCGTGGTCTTTCTTGCGCAACAAGGAGTGGTGCGAGTCCTGATGACCGGAGATATTGAGGAGGCGGCACAAGAGGTGTTGCGCACTGAGCACGGCGCGGAGATCACGGGAGTGGATGTGCTCAAAGTGCCGCACCATGGGTCAGCCCTGCAGGATCCGGAGTTTCTCCGATTAACCCGCCCAAACATCGCTCTGATCAGTGCAGGGCTGGGCAATCGTTATGGCCACCCGAAGCCGAGCACGCTGGTGCAATTGAGCAGGCTGGGTGCTCAGATTGGTCGCACCGACCAACAGGGGGATGTGGCTGTGGTGCGGGCTGGCTCACGTCTGATTTTGGTCAGTCGCCCGCGTGCCTGACCCTGGCTCGTGGGATGCTCAACCCGATGACCACTCACAAGATCGCTCCGGCACCTCCGGCCCTCACCCTGGTGGTGGGTACGGAGGAGTTACTGGCCGATCGAGCCGTGTCTTTGGTGGTTGCTGGTGCTCGTGGCATGGATCCACAAACCGATGTGCGCGACATCAGCGCAGGCGATCTGACCTTCCCAGCCATTCAGGAATTTCTCAGCCCGTCCCTGTTTAGTGAGCGACGAGTGGTGGTAGTGCGTGGATTGGGTATGGGGCGAGCCGAAGAAGTCGCCGACGATGACGACGAATCTGCTCCCGCCTCAGGCTCACTTGATGATCGTGTGGTCGCTGCATTGGTAGCCCATTCCAAGACTGATGAACCCGACGTGCATTTTGTGTTGTTGCATCGCAATGCCAATAGCGGGCGTGGTCAACTCAATGCTTTGAAAAAAGGCAAAGCCACGGTCACTGATTGCAAGACTCCTACGCGTAAGGGGTACACCGATTTCGTTGCCGCTGAGTTCGTCTCGCTGCATCGACCCATCACTCCCGATGTTCCCGAGACAATGGTGGCGGCCGCCGGTCGTGATTTGCGCGCTTTGGCAGCAGCGTGTGGCCAACTCTCCGCGGATTACCCCGCCAAGGGTCGCTTAGACCGCCAAGCAGTGGAGTCATTCTTTGCCGGTCGGGTCGAAGTCGACGCATTTGCCATCGCGGACGCGATTTTGGCCGGAGACACCGGCAAAGCACTGGTGGCAACGCGCCAAGCCATCGCTGGGGGAGCCACCGGACCTGCCATTACGGCTGCGCTGGCCTTCAACTTCCGTAACTTAATCAAAGCCTCGAGCGCGCCACGTGCGATGCCATTGGAACAAGCCGCTGCCGAAGTCGGTTTGCGTGATTGGCAACTGCGCAAGGCACGTCAACAACTCACGGGCTGGTCTCCTGATGCAGTGGCGCGAGCTCTGCGTGCACTTGCCGAGGCAGACGCCAATGTCAAAGGTGCAGCAGTCGATGCCGAGTATGCGATTGAACTGATGATCATCAAACTTGGTCGTGCTCGTCGCGCTGGTTAGTTCTTCGCGTCGCGATCAGCAAGCTTGGCCAGGTAGGCGTTGTAGTCCCCGAGTTCGTCCGGACCACCATCGCCACGTTCAGCGCGATCGGCTTGACGGTCTGACCGTTTCGCATCGCGAGCATCAGAGCGTGCCCACTGCAACGTGAGGGTAATCATCACGATGAGCAAGGGCAGTTCGCCCAACGCCCAGCCGATGCCTGCACCCACGCGCTGATCGGCCAACAAATCGGTTAGGTACGTGCGCTGGATGGAAGCGAAGTAGCTCTGGGCCAAGATCTCGTTGGATTGCAAAATCGCGATGTTAAAGAACGCATGGATTGACATCGGCACCAGCAAGACCAGGATCCGAATCGGGTAAGGCGCACGCTTGGGCCCGGGGTCAATGCCAATGAGAGTCCAGAAGAACAGGTATCCAGCCAGCACAAAGTGCACTTGCATGATCGTGTGACCCCAGTGGCTTGCCATCAACGCAGGGAAGAGGGGAGTGAAGTACAGGCCGAAGAATCCGCTAACGAAAATGATGGCGGCGACAATGGGATTGCTGACGAAGTGGATGAAGCGTGAATTCAGTACCGAGACAAGTAATTCACGAACCCCTGCGCCATTGCTTCCTGTCGGCAATGCGCGTAGCGCCAGTGACGCCGGAGCTCCCAACACTAAGAAGATGGGCGCGACAGTGCTGAGCAACATGTGCTGCACCATGTGCGCGCTAAAAAGCACGTGCGAGTAGGTGGCTATGCCGCCGCTCGTCGACCACAAGATGATCAGCCAGCCAGCCACCCAAGAAATGGTTCGACCAATAGGCCAGCTGTCGCCTTGAGCGGCGAGTTTTCTAATACCCACTGCGTACAAAGCGCCCAATAGGAGGGCGACAAAGATCCACAACGCATCGGGGCGTACTTGTTGCACAAGAATGCTGAATGCCGTGGGTGGCGGCGGGAGTTCAAAGCCCAACACCAAGCGCGCAGCACTAGCTTTGGTCAAATCGATGGCGTCATTAACCGGTGGTGCGGTTTGGGACAGGCCCACCCCT
>CAMCVY010000021.1 GCA_945881995.1 Bifidobacterium breve
GTGCGATTGCGTGCATGCAAAGCCATCAAGGCACCCAAGGTGCCGAAGGTTGCTGCCAACGTGTCACCGATGGAGATTCCAGCGCGCGACGGCATCCGGTCTGGATCACCCGTGACATAGCGCAGGCCACCCATCGCTTCACCAACAGCGCCGTAGCCAGCTTCCTTGCTCATCGGTCCGGTTTGACCAAAGCCGGTTACCCGCAGGATCACCAAACGTGGGTTGATTTCCCACAGCTGCTCGGGTGACAAGCCCCAACGCTCTAGCGTGCCACTGCGGAAGTTCTCAATGAGCACATCCGAGGTGGCAATGATGTCGCGTGCGATTTGTTGACCCTCGGGTAAGCGCAAATTGCAGGTCACCGACTTCTTGTTACGACCAAGCACTGACCACCACAACGCCTTACCGTTGGTTCGCTCTTTGCCCCACACACGTAGCGGGTCGCCCTGGTTCGGCGGCTCCAACTTAATCAACTCGGCACCAAAATCGGCAAAGAGTTGACCAGCAAACGGCCCGGCCAACAGTTGGCCCATCTCGACAACGCGTAGGTCAGACAGCGGACCTGGGTGAGTCATGCACTTACTCCGAAATCACTAGGGATGACGTGGATTAACCAAAAACTGCTTTAAGGCCCGCGGCCGAGAAATTCTCTACTCCCACCACTCGCGAGTTAGTAAAGAAGTCAAACGTCTCGGTGGTGCCTTCAACGCCCAGACCTGACAATCCCCATGCGGGGCGAGGTGCCATCAGGTTCAAGCTCAACATCGTGGAACCGTTGACCTTGACTCCACCGGCGCGCACCTGGCGAGCAACGGCCATTCCGCGCTCTTCGTCACGTGCAAAGACATAGCCCTCGAGGCCAAAGGGGGTGCCATTGGCCACACGCACTGCTTCGGCATCGTCGGCAACCTGGTGCACGGTGGCCACTGGTCCGAACATCTCTTCTTGGGCAGCTTCGCTGGTAACACCGGTGATCAACGTCGGCGCCAAGAAGTTTCCAGCAAGGTCAGGAAGCGGCGTTGACGCATGTGCCACGCCACCTTGGCTGACGTATTCCGCAATGCGTCCGCGCAACATCGCCAAGTGGGCTGAGTGGACCATGGGTCCCATGTCAGATTCAGGTGACAACGAGTCGCCGAGTGTGACCTGCGCCAAGCGATCCATGACCTTGGCCATCAAATCGTCGTAGATGTTGCCCTGCACGATCAGTCGACCCAACGCTCGACACCACTGACCATTGAGTTGCGTAAGCAGTTCCACGATGCCACTGGCTGCGAAGTCGAGATCCGCATCGTCCAAAACAACAACAGGGTTGTTGCCGCCCAGTTCCAGTTGGGCCACCTTGAAGTCTTCAGCACATACAGCGGCAATGGCACGACCTGCGGCTAAGCCACCGGTCAACGAGATCGCGCGAATACGCTTGTCCTTGACCAGCATGCCGCCGACGTGTGAGTTGCCCTGAACGACCTGGAACGTGCCCTTGGGGGCCCCAGCGGCATCAAGAGCAGCGCTGACGACTTCGGCCATCACCGTCGTGCCATAAGGCGCCCACTCACTGGGCTTGAGGATCGTGGGGGCACCGACCGCCAACGAGTTCGCAATCTTGTGACATCCCTGCGGTGCAGGAGCATTCCACGGCACCAAACTCAAAGACGGACCCCACGGCAAGCGGTGCACCTCAGCTTGCGCCTTCGGATCGCTTTGACTGAGTTCGACATCCACCTTGTGCATCGTGCGACCCTGGCGCAACAAACCTGCGGCCAAGCGGAATGAGCCACCATTGATGACGCTCGCCAGCATTCCCGTGGTGCCAATCACTGCAGCACTACCAAATGCTTCGAGGGCAGCAATACGTGGAGCCGCAGCATCAAGGGCGTCAGCAACACTCTCCAAGATCGCAGCGCGCTCTTCAGCGGGCACATTCAGCCACGCACCGCTGTCATGGACTCGAGCTGCGGCCGCGGCTACGCGCTCAACCTCGTCATCCGACGTGGCCTTCATCCGCGCCACAACTTCACCGGTGTTGGGGTTCTCCAACTCCGTGGGCAAGTCGATGGGGGCGTCGGACCATTCGCCGTCAATCAAGTGACGAGTGGACGGCAGTTCGATGCCCTGGGATGGGGTGGTGGTCATGATTTCTCCTCCGCGGAATAGACCTGAGAGACAGTAGCGCTCTGGTGTACCGGCCCGGTTGCACCCCGTGGATCGTGGGGCACGCGCTGAGTCGGATCTGAACTAATTCTGGTGCCCATCACGGTCAAGACGCGCACCAGTTCGCCCTCTCGATACAACGTGGTGGTGCGAGTGCGTTGATCACCGCCCAGGTGACGAATGTAATCCGGATCGTAAAACCGTGTAGTGCCTTCCTCGTCAATGCGACGAGGGGCAAAAACCAAAACTCCAGGACCGCCACTCACGCCGACCATTTCCGGGGCCTGGGGACCAAGACGATCAAAAACGAGAACTCCATCGACGATTGATCCGCGGAAGGTACGTGCATGCGGGTCTCGCCCACGAAGAACAACATTAGTTTGAATGAATTGGTCGCCCTCTATGTCGAGGTACACCAATTGCTCATACGGCACCGGTCCCGGCGATCCGCCTAAAGGATCTTCAGTCAACTCCACACCGCTGGGTGCATAGGCACTGATGCGGTCATGCCATACGCCACGAAAGAGCAACAAGTTCTCAGCAACCGACGCCACAGCGACTCACAGCATCCAGGTGGGGCGAGGTTCTACCGCCCCTGCAATGTCAGGGTTACGAACCAAAGATTGCGCGACCTCCACCGTTGCGCGGCGCGATGCACCAGCGGAGATGTTCAGCAATTCCATCAAGTACAAGACATCTTCGGTCGCGATGAGTCCACCCATCCCACCCAACGCAGTATCAAACTGTGTGACGCCACTCTTGAGCGCAGCCAACGCGTTGGCCAAACCCAATCCCGCATGATCACGCAGACATACGCCTGTTACCGACGGCTTAATCCGCACACTGACGTCAACGAGTCGCTGCCGAACAATCAATGGATTGGCATCTGCTGCAGTGTCATCAAGGACCACCTCAGTGAAACCACCTCGCGCCAGATTCGACGCCGCGAACAACACCGCATCGTGGCGGTCAGGGTCAAAAGCATGGAGCAGAACAACTCGATCAATTCCGACTTTTGCCTGAGCCGCGATGGCTGCCTCGACAGTTGCCGCATCGCGAGAATCAACGACTAGCTCAGCAGGCGAAACAGCCACACCAGCTGCAGCGAGCGCAGCCTTATCAGCGGAGAGGTCAACACCGGTTTCAGCTTCGAGGCGAGTGATTCCGACATCGGCGACGGCTGCCTTTTCCGGCAGTTGATCGGCGAACTGTCCCCAACTACGTGAGTGATACAACAATGGAGCCGACTTACGGGGATTTCCCGCATCAAGAACTTCACCAACGAAAATCGTGTGGTCGCCACCTTCGTACTCGAAGACGACTCGGCAATCAATCCAGGCCAGCGCGTGGTCAAAGAGCGGGACGCCGGTCTCGCTGGTGTGACAATCGACGCCTTCGAAGCGATCAGTGATGTCAGGAATCATGCCGGCAAAGCGTTTGCCTAATTCGGTCTGGTCCGCGGCCAAAATATTGATACCAAAAACGCCACTTGTGGCAATCAGGTCGTGGGTGTAAATGCCCTTCAGTAGGCACACCGAAACCAGGGGCGGATCGGCACTCACACTGCTGAATGCGCTCGCTGTCATGCCATGCCAATTGCCATCGGCAAGCGTGGTCACGACAGTTACCCCACTAGGCCATTGCGCGAGAGCGTCCCGAAACGTATCCGGGTTTACAGCCACTGCGCACTCCTATCGTTTTCGGCCCATACTCAATATTGTTTAGATCCATCGATCTACCAGGAGCAGGCCATGCCAGGCACCATTGATCAGGACAACCTTACCCGTCTGATGACACGGGAACAGGAGCGCTTCGTTCAAACCCATCCGGCCTCCCAAGCCCTCCACCAACGCGCTCTTGCCAGCCTCAACCGCGGGGTGCCGATGGTCTGGATGGCCAGGTGGGCTGGGGCCTTCCCCCTGTTTGTGACCAGTGCCCAAGGCTCGCACTTCACCGACGCTGACGGCTTGGATTACATCGATCTGTGCCTCGGCGATACCGGTGCCATGACCGGACATTCACCGGCAGCAACGGTTGCAGCCGTGACCCAGCAAATGGGCCGGGGCGTCACTGCGATGTTGCCCACCGAGGATGCCATCGTTGTCGGTGAAGCGCTCCAGCAACGGTTCGGACTTCCGCTGTGGCAATTCACGTTGTCGGCGACCGATGCCAACCGCAATGCGATTCGTCATGCTCGTCAGATCACTGGCCGGAAAAAAATCGTTGTCCATGACTGGTGTTATCACGGAACTGTTGATGAGACTTTTGCCATCTTGGACGGCAATGGAAAAACCATTTCCCGACCCGGCAACATCGGAGCACCAGTCGACCTGGACGAAACCACCATCGTGGTCAATTACAACAGCGTGGACGACCTCGAACGCGCGCTGCAAACCGGCGACGTTGCTGCGGTCTTGATGGAACCAGCGCTGACCAACATCGGCATTGTGCTTCCTGAGCCCGGCTACCTCGACGCTTGCCGAGAGTTGACTACGAAATACGGCGCGGTCTGGATCGTTGATGAAACGCACACCCTCTCAGTGGGTCCCGGCGGCTGGACCGGCACACACGGGCTCAAGCCCGACATGCTGACCGTGGGTAAGCCCATTGGGGGAGGTGTCCCCTGTGGTGCCTTTGGGATGACACAAGAGATCGCCGACCGCATCGCGGTTGGCGTGGCCAAAGACGACCTTGATGTGGGGGGAATTGGCGGAACGCTGGCCGGTAATGCCTTGTCGCTGGCCGCAATGCGCGCGACATTGACTGACGTTCTCACCCCAGCCGCATATGAACACATGATTGCGTTGGGAACGCGCTGGGCAGATGGAGTCGACGCAGCCATTGCAGCAGTCGATGCACCGTGGCATTGCAACCGACTAGGTGCCCGTGGTGAATATATGTTTTCTGAAGATGCTGTGCGAACAGGTGCGGAAGCTTTTGCGGCAGGCGATCACGCCCTCGATGAGTTCTTGCACCTCTACGCGCTCAACCGCGGCATCTTGATGACGCCATTTCACAACATGGCTTTAATGGCGCCGAGCACGACAGAGGCTGATGTTGATGCGCACACCGCGATGTTTAATGCACTACTGGGCGAACTGTTTGCCTAAGTTTTAAATCGATAAAACTTCCGCAGCCTCAGCACTGGTCTCACGCAAGAAGTCCCGGCATCGCACATATTCTTCTTCTTCACCAATGGCGTGGGCTGCGCGAGCAAGGGCAGCCATAGACCGCAAGAAGCCGTGGTTTGGCTCATGTGACCACGGCACAGGACCGTGGCCCTTCCAGCCATTACGACGCAGCAGGTCCAGGCTTCGGTGGTAACCGGTGCGGGCGAACGCGTACGCCGCGACCGGTTGGTTATCGCCCATGGCCTTTTCGGCTAGGACAGCCCACGGAAGCGCTGAGGCTGGATAGCGTCCTGCGACATCAAGGGGATCCGCGCCGGCTTCGAGCTCCGAGCGTGGCTGCGGATCTGCGGGCAGGAGGATCGGGGGTGGGCCAGCAAGCAAGTTGTCAGATGTCATGAGCCCATCATGCCCTTGTTGTTGTGGATGACGCGAGCACCATTCCCCAGGTGCCATCAGGCTGATGCCATGGGGGCCCAATCCGACATCACCACGCCACTTCTGTGGCGATCTGACCTGCTGGCTCGAGGACACAGTCCCGACCAGATCCGGTGGGCTTTGACTTCGCAACGTTGGCTCGCCCTCCGACGTGGGGTGTACGTCGAGCGCGAAACGTTCACGTCCTTGAGCGCGCGTGAGCAACATCTTCTGCGCGCGCTCGCATTGCATCAATCATTGAATTGCGACCACGTCCTTAGCCATCACACCGCCTTGGCTTTTCATGGACTGGCTCCACTACATCCGCTCATGGATGTCACCTTGACAACACATCGGGATCTTCGACGACATGTCGTTGGCGCCCAGGTATTTACCACTCGCGACCTTGCACTTCACCGCATTGACCATATGACACTTTGGGGTGCATCACTGCCTGTGACATCGCTGGCTCGTACCATCGTTGATATCGCTCGCACGTGCGATCTGCCCACCACCCTTGTCGCAGCGGAATCGGCCCTGAGCCGGGACCTTACTCAGCGCAGGGATTGGGGCGATGTCCTCGATCAATTACCGCGGTGGCCTGGCGTGAACCAAGCTCAACGATCCCTTGAACTCGCCACGCCACACTGTGCGGATCCACTCTTGTCGTGGTTCCGTGGGCTTTTCCTCACCCTCGGATTGCCTAACCCCTTGTGTGGCGTCTCTGTTTCGCACCAAGAACACGCAGTGGGAACCTTTGATTTTGTCTGGCCAGACCAAGCAGTCATTGTCATGCTGGATAGAGCAGACGCCACTGCTGATGCTCAACTACAACGGCTGCGTGACCTGCGCAGGCAAGAAGACCTCATGCGCATGCAGGGATACATCGTTCTCGCGGTCACCACCCACGAACTTCTTCACCAAACTCGCGATGTTGTTGCTCGGATTAACTCTGCTCTCGCAAGGGCTGCTGCCTAAAAAACCTAGGCAGAAAGTGATGTCCCTGTTGATCGCAAGTCTTCGCACGCTTGAACTACTCGCGCAGTCATGCCGGCCTCAGCTGCCTTGCCGTAGGCGCGTGGGTCATACAACTTCTTGTTGCCTACTTCGCCATCAATCTTTAGGACACCGTCGTAATTCTTCATCACGTGATCAACAACAGGTCGCGTGAATGCGTATTGCGTGTCAGTGTCAACGTTCATCTTGATCACGCCGTAATCCAACGTCTCGCGGATTTCCGACAACAACGAACCAGATCCACCGTGGAACACCAAGTCAAACGGCCTGTCCTTGCTCGTTGTGGCACCGACGTGGTCCTGAATGTCTTTCAAGATTGCGGGCTTGAGCTTGACGTTGCCTGGCTTGTACACACCATGCACATTTCCAAATGTTGCCGCCAGCAGGTAGCGACCGTTCTCGCCCGTGCCCAGCGCCTCCGCGGTCATGGCTGCATCTTCAACCGTGGTGTACAACTTTTCATTGATCTCGTGCGCAATGCCGTCTTCTTCGCCACCCACCACACCAATTTCCATCTCCATCACGATGTTGGCCTTGCGGCACTGCTCAAGAAGTTCCTTAGCGATCGCAATGTTGGTGTCCAACGGAACGCCCGACCCATCCCACATGTGTGACTGAAACAGCGGATTCAATCCTTGTGCCACGCGCTCTTGTGAAATCTTGATCAAAGGGCGCATGAAGCCATCGAGTTGCGGCTCGGGGCAGTGGTCGGTATGCAGGGCAATGTTCACGCCATATTGCGCGGCCACCACATGAGCAAATTCGGCGAGGGCAACAGCCCCAACCACCATGTCCTTGTGCGCGGTTCCGCTGAGGTACTGCGCGCCGCCCCACGAAATCTGAACGATTCCGTCGCTACCTGCTTCCGCGAATCCTTGGATTGCTGCATTCAACGTCTGTGACGATGTGCAGTTAATCGCGGGGTAGGCAAAGGCGCCGGCCTTCGCGCGATCCAACATGGTCGCGTAAACCTCTGGGGTGGCAATGGGCATGCGCTGCTCCTCAGTCCTACTGCAATGAAATCGTGTCCCGCCATTGTGCCGTATGCGTTGATGCGCAAACACCGACCTTCGGCGCGCCCGTGCGGTGCGTGTTCCCCCTGCTCCCTGCGCAACCGCCTATCCTGACGCGGTGACCTCACTTACCAGCGAACTCATCGCTCTGGGACCTGCCGCCCTTGATCCCGAAAGGCTCGCCGTTAGTTTTGGCCTGCTGGGCGTGCTGGCGATCATTTTTGCCGAATGTGGGCTGTTAGTCGGATTCTTCTTGCCCGGGGACTCGTTGCTCTTTGCCGTCGGGCTGCTGATCGCCGGTGATCGATTCGACCAAAACCTCATTGTCGTTGCGGCCCTCATTAGCGTCGCCGCTATTGCGGGCAATTTCACCGGCTACTTCATCGGAGCCAAAGTGGGCCCGACAGTTTTCTCACGGCCGCAGTCCAGGATTTTTAAGCCCGAGTACGTCACTCGGTCACAAGAATTCTTTGACAAGTACGGGCCAGCTGCGCTGATCCTTGCGCGCTTCACACCGATCGTTCGAACGATCATCCCGGTCATGGCCGGCACGAGCGCAATGAACTTCACTCGTTTCGCGATCTATTCCAGCGTGGGCGGCATCGTGTGGGCCTTCAGCATGACGACCTTGGGGTATTTCCTCGGCCAGATTGAGTGGGTTCAAGAGAACTTGGAAATCATCACCTTGATCATCGTGGCAATTTCCGTAATTCCGATAATTCGAGAATTGCGCAAGGCACGGAGCTCGCCAGACTCAACTAAAGCGGACAACGACGTCGAGTAAGCCCGCTAGATCACCAGGGCTAAAGACCTAGATCCTCAAGTGAGTAAGCCGCGAAGTACGGCAAGCCGGCTTCGGCAATCGTGGGGGCAGCACCGCGTTCAACCACCACAGCAACGGCCACAACGTCGGCTCCGGCTGCACGCAACGCCTCGACAGCAGTGAGAACCGATCCGCCCGTAGTGGAGGTGTCTTCTACCGCTAAGACCTTGCGACCAGCAACATCTGGTCCTTCAACCCGGCGTTGCAAACCATGTTGCTTTTCACTCTTGCGAACGATGAAAGCGTCAAGCTTGCGCCCTTGGGCAGCAGCCGCATGCAACATCGCTCCGGCCACCGGGTCCGCACCAAGCGTGAGACCACCGACTGCATCAAATTCGATGTCCTTGGTGACGTCGAGCATGACGCGACCGATCAACGGCGCAGCCACGGCATCCAATGTCACGCGACGAAGGTCTACGTAGTAATCAGCTTCACGCCCCGAAGACAAAATCACTGTGCCGTGGACAACAGCTTTGTCGAGGATTTCTTGGCGCAAGGCATCGCGGTCTGAGTTAGTCACGCGTGAACCCTAACGAACCCGCACTACACCGCTGACTAGGCCTTCTTCTGAGTGTCAAACCAGTTCAGCATCAGGTCCGCCATGTTCACCGAGGTGATGGTCGCGCCCAAGTCGCCACCCGAGCGCGTCGTGCTACCCGGGAAGGTGTGGCCGCCTCCCACGGCTAGCAATACCTGCGTGGCTGCCTTGCATCCAGCCCAGGTACGCACAATGGCATCGGGAGCCAGGTTGGCGTCGGTGAAAGCAGGTTGGCAACCATTGCCCTGCGCCCAATACGTCATCACCTCTTCCACACCACCAAAGAATGCGGACTTGCCCTTATTGACGGGATCGGGCTTGTTGGGAACGCCGTCAATCCCGTTATAAAAGGCCAATTCATCCTTCGTGCCGTGATAGGCGTAAATCGGAATGGGGAATCTCTGGAAAGTGGGATCGACGAGGTTGACCCCGCCGCCAGGGGCGATCCCGGCAAATCGTTCGCTGTCCGACTGTCCAATCCACGTCGTCATTGCTCCACCTGAGGAAAACCCAGTGGCAAAAATACGCTTTTGATCAACACAAAACTCGCTGGAGAGTTTGTCCAGCATCGCATTAGTGAACGAAACATCATCTGGAGTGGTGCCAATGCCTGGAACCGTCCAGCGTGCAGTATCGGCACCGGCCGTATCACCCTGTGGCGCAACCACGATGTAGTTGCGAGCATTGGCTTTGACGGACAAGTTGCTACTGAAATCATCAATCGATTGCGGATCTCCACCGGCGCCGTGATAGTTGACGATGATCGGAAGAGCTACATCGCCGGAATAGGTTGCGGGAACCCATACGCGATATGTGCGGTTCAGGCCTGCAAAGGGCAATTGGTCATCCACGGCACCCTTGCGGGCCGACGCTGGCTTGGGGCACGGAGCAGCTGCAGTTGTTGCACTCGACGAGCCGGCAGGCGAGCTCACTCCGGCCTGACCTGTGGTCACCTTGGTGCACCCAGCCAAGGCAAGCCCGGCAACGGTCACCATCACGAGAGTGGGGAATTTCGGCATGAACATGACGTCATCATCGCAAATGCGTTAGACATCGCAAGGTAAACAACCAAACCGCAACCTAGGAGTTTTTCGCGTACGGTAGAGAGGTGCCTGAATCCTCCCGCCCTTGGCTTGCTCCCCACCTACGCAGTCTTGGCACGACCATCTTCGCTGAGATGTCCGCGTTGGCCCTGGCGACCGATTCGATCAACCTAGGCCAGGGATTTCCGGACACCGATGGTCCAGAATCCATTCGCGAAGCCGCCGTTGAGGCATTGCGCGCTGGAAAAGGAAACCAGTACCCACCAGGCATTGGGATCCCCGAACTTCGCCAGGCCGTGGCTCGGCATCAAATGCGTTGGTACAACCACGTCGTAGACCCCGACACTGAGGTGTTAATCACTGCCGGTGCAACGGAGGCGATCGCCGGGTCAATCTTGGCGCTGGTTGATGAAGGTGACGAAGTCATCGCCCTTGAGCCGTACTACGACTCTTACGCCGCGTGCATCGCCATGGCGAGAGGTGTGCGCGTACCCGTCACGCTTCGTGCGCCCGACTTTCGTATTGACATCGATGCGCTCAAAGCAGCCGTTACCCCTCGCACCACAATGCTCTTGGTCAACTCACCACACAACCCAACGGGCATGGCGCTAACCGATCAGGAACGTCAGGCCATTTGCGACATTGCCATCGAACACGACCTCGTCGTCGTCAGCGATGAGGTGTACGAGCACCTGATCTTTGATGGAAAGTCCCACGTTCCGCTAGCCACCATGCCAGGCATGGCCGAGCGCACTGTGACGATTAGTTCCGCGGGCAAAACTTTTTCCTACACTGGTTGGAAAATCGGATGGGCTATTGCCGCACCAGAACTTTTGGCTGCTGTGCGCACCACCAAACAGTTCCTCACCTACGTCTCCGGTGGACCTTTTCAATACGCCATGGCGCAAGCACTGGACCTTCCCGACCAGTACTACCGCAACTTCACTGCTGACCTGCAGGCCAAGCGTGATCTACTCGCTAACGGGCTGAGCGAACTCGGGTTTGGGGTGACGATCCCAGAAGGGACATACTTCATCACCACCGACATCTCCCCGCTGGGCTTTAGTGATGGCTTGGAATTTTGTCGTCAACTACCCGATCTCGCCAGAGTCGTCGCCATCCCACATCAAGTCTTTTATGACAACGTCGATGCGGGTAAACCACTGGTTCGTTGGGCATTTTGTAAACAAGAGTCTGTGCTCAATGCGGCATTAGAACGACTAGCAGTTCTTAAAGATCGCTAACACCTAGCGGCCAACGGCCCAACATTTCATCGCGCACCGAACCGGTCTGAGCTTGAACGAGGAAGAAGAGCGCTTCGCGAGCCCAGCGTTGTGCTGGGTTATTCAAGGCGATGGCGGATCCGCCCGTCGTGGCAACCATTGCTGCTGTTGCTTCATGAGCCAGAAGCAAACTCATGGCCCGAACCCGCAGTCTTTCTTCATGAGCATCATCGGCAGCCACCTCATCAACTAGGTGATAGGCCAAGGTGCGCAATTGGTCTGCTCGAAGGGCAAATTCGTGCCCGGCATCGACTGCGCGGGTCAGCGACTTTTGTTCACCCAGATCAATCAACGCTCTACTTACACGGTCAAGCAACCCGAATACTGCCGGTGAGGTGTTCACGGTTCGGTTGGTGTCTTCGCGATGCCATCGCTCAAGGGGACTCACTCGCACCACTTCGTCTTCGGTCACCAACATGGAGTTCAACTGCACGGCCACGGTGCGCGTGCCACCCATCACCATCAAGGGCAGCGGCCCGCTCGCAGAAAGACCTGCCCGCTGGCGCGCCGGAATCAACGTTTCCACGACGCGACCATCGGTGGTTTCGGCCATCAGCGCGAGCACATCTGTCACACCCCAACCAGTTACCCAGTCAAGGTGACCGGTAAATCGCCACCCCTCGCCATGTGGTTCAGCCACCACTTGAGGTGGACCTGGTCGACGCAAATGCGCGAAAGCAACTGCGCCAAGGGCCTGACCTGAACACACTTTGCGGCGCCAGCGATCGTGTAGGTCCACATTCTCGGTTGTTAAGACTGCATCGAGCGCAGAGCGATGTTGAGTCACCACAAACCATGTAGTTCCGCAGGCACTCGCTAGCAACTCGGTAATGCGTCGCGCAACATCGGGAGGAGCCGCCAAGCCACCAAACTCCAACGGGGCACTAGGAGCGATTAAGCCTTGCTTAGCGACGAGATCAAGGCGGGCTCGCGAGATTCCTTCGCGCTCAACTTTCGCGGCATCGCGTTCGAGAGTCTCGGCAAGTGCGCGCGCTGCTTGGACCAATCGATGCTCATCGCCTTGAGCTGTCATCGCGGATCCGACCGCCACACCACAAGCGCGCCACCTTCTGGAAGGGGAATGAGTTCACGTCGTCGAGCCATCCGACCATCAAGTTCGTCCTGAAGCATCAGCACCATCGATCGCAAGTGGTCAACTTCGGATTCAAGTTCCATGACTCGCTTGATTCCTTCTAGGTTCAAGCCGGTTTGCGCCAACGTTTGTACGTGTTGGAGGCGACGCACATCAATAAGTGAATACCGACGGCCGCCAGGAGTGCGCTGCGGCGAAACTAATCCCAGTCGGTCATATTGCCGCAGAGTTTGCGGGTGGAGTCCGGACAACTGAGCTGCAACGGAAATAACAAATACCGGTGTCGCGTCGCTGTGATCTAGATATCGATCAGTCATCTATCTCACCCCTGTCCAAACAAATCAGCACGCAGGTCAATATCCGCGGTGGCATCGCGCAATGCTTCAACCGCCGCTTTCATCGGTTCAGTCAAACGTTGCGGAATAACAACGTCAACCGTGACGAGTAAATCTCCATCACCGGACTTGCCGCTACGCACGCCAGCACCCTTGACCCGAAACTTTTTGCCACTGGCAGTGCCTGGCGGAATGCGCAACGTCACGGCATCGCCATGCAATGTCGGAACACGGACATCCGCACCCAGAGCGGCTTCTGAAAAACTCAAGGGAACCGTCAGCGTGAGGTTCTTTCCCGAGCGTCCGAAGAGTCGGTGCGGCACCACGTTGACAGTGACAAACAAATCTCCAGCGGGCGCACCAGTTTCACCGGCGCCGCCCTTGCCTTTCAGACGAATGCGCTGGCCATCGCTGACGCCCTGGGGCAATCGAGCGTTGATCGTTCGTGTTTGTGCCGAAATTCCTCGACCACGACAACCAGTGCAAGGGGATTCGGCCAGCCGGCCACGACCTTGGCACGCATTGCACGGCTCAGCGAAGGCAAATCCACCAGCATTGCGACTGACTTGACCAGTCCCCTTACATAAACCACATTGTGCAATCCGCGTTCCCGGTTGGGCGCCACTACCGGCACACGATGCGCATGCCGTGTCCGTGGTGACACGGAGGGACACGGTTGCGCCGTCCATCGCATTAACAAAACTGACGGTTGTTTGCGTTTCGAAGTCAGCGCCACGTCGCGGACCACGTCGACGACCGCGGCCGCCGCCAAAAAGGTCGCCAAAGACGTCGCCAAAACCGCCGCCTTGGGCACCGAACATGTCATTGACGTCAAACCCACCCGATCCACTGTTTGGCGCCCGGTAGCCACCAGACGCGGACGTAGCTCGTACTTCGTCGTATTCCGCACGCCGAGCTGGATCGCTTAAGACTGAATGGGCTTCGGAAATTTCCTTAAAGCGCTCTTCGGCCGCGGCATCACCCTTGTTCTTATCGGGATGAAATTCCACCGCTAACTTGCGATACGCCTTTTTAATGGCATCCGGATCAGCGTTCTTAGGGACACCAAGAGCGGCGTAGTAGTCCTTTTCAATAAAGTCTTTAACCGACATCGATGTCCCCTCCTCTCCTGCTCACATCATCTGCGGGGAAGCTGCGGTCTGTAGAACTCCAGCGCTATTCAGGTTCGGCGACAGCCACACGTGCTGGTCGAATGACCTTGTCCCTCAAGCGATAACCAGGTT
>CAMCVY010000022.1 GCA_945881995.1 Bifidobacterium breve
AGAGGATGAGGAGTTGAGCTATGACTCAATGGTCCCTCGACGAAATGCCACGACGATTTCGGCGCTATCGACAGCCGACCACATCGTGGCGGTGGGCTCCATAGATGCGATCGGGCTAACTCGTCTCGTGCGCGGACTTGATGAGCTCAAACAGGTGGTTGGCCGGGAGCCCTCAGTTGTGGTGGCCAATCGCGGAATGGGGCGATCGCGTCAAGTCGCGGTGCAGCGCCAGGTGAAAGAAATTTTGCAGGAAACACGTCATGATGTGCCCGTGATCGTGCTTCCCTTTGATGGTGACACGTGTAGCAGAGCACTTCATGCCGGTCAAAGCCTGATCCACGTAGCGCCACAGTCAGCGTTAGTTAGGAACCTGCACCTCCTTGCTCGCACCCTCGTCTCACATTTAGGGGGCGAGCAAGACGTCGAACTAGGCGATCGGACTGCTTTGGGCAGGTTGCGTCGTCTCAGTGCTTGAGGGCGCTTCAACGGTCTCGCTGTGGGTCTTTTCCGCGGCGGGGGTCTCTGCGCCGTGATCGCTTTCGTCACGGCGACGGCGCATGCCGACCACGGTTCCCAGGACACCAACTGCTACAAATCCGGCACCTACATAGGTCGCGTAGGCGGTGGCTGTTGCGAAGGATTCCTCAGCAGCGGTTTGCACAGCCTCGCCATACTGGGCGCTGATGAGTTGATCTGCCGGAACAGCCTCGGGGTTCGCGTTGATGATGACGCCACTGGATTGAACAACCGCGTCCGAAACCCCACTTGCTTGCTGCTCACTGAACCCAATTTCTGGCTTTTGCAAGGCCGTTGTCAGGTTTGATCCCAGGGAGGTCCACAACACCGCACCCAACACCGCCACACCCAGTGCCGTACCGACCTGGCGTGAGGTGCTCTGGGTACCAGAAGCTTGACCACTCTTGTTTACTGGCACGTCACGCAAGATCACGTTGACCAATTGAGCGGTGCCCAATCCAATGCCGGCGCCAAAGAGCAGGAGCCATGGAGCAAATTGCAGTTGGGTAGCATCGGCTGAGTACGTCGCACCTACACCGATCATGGCAATGACTTCAAGAATCAAACCGGTACGCACGACGGCGAGCGGCCCGCGCGCTTGTGTGAACTTGCCAGATGCTGGAGCGGCAATCAATGCGCCGAGCATGATGAAGGCTGTGGTCACACCAGCCTTCAGCGCTGTGTAGCCCAAGCCATTTTGAAGATAAATCGGCAAGGTCAAGATCATGCCGAATTCGCCGAACATGATGCACAAGCCGATGAGGTTGCCCCAGGCGAAGGATCGAATTTTGAACAGGGTGAGATCGAGGGTGATCACTTGATCCTCGGCAGCCCGGCTGGCTTCAATGCGAATAAACAGGAAAAGGGCTAGTAGCGACAAAGCAAAGGCGATGGGAACAGGCGAGATGGCTTCAATGGGCCAACTGAAGGGGCCAATGGCAATGTCTGAGCCCCGCGGTGCCCACCAGCCGTAGTTTTGCCCTTCGATGAGCCCAAAAATCAAAGCGCCAAGGCCGAAAGATGACAGCAAGACACCGGGGAGGTCAAGGCCTCGCTTAGAGATGGTGTCCTTGCTCTCGGGAGCCAAGAGCAACGCACCGGTAATCGACACGATGGCGATGGGAACGTTGATCAAGAACGCCCAACGCCACGAGTAGGAACTCGTGAGGAATCCACCAAGCAGTGGTCCGAGGGCAGCGACGGTTCCAACGGTGGCACCCCAGATGGCAAAGGCGATGGCTCGGTCCTTGCCACGGAACATGGTGTTCAGCAATGACAGCGATGAGGTGATCATCATCGCGCCACCCACGCCTTGCAGGGCGCGTCCAGCGATGAGGACTTCACCGGTTTGTGCTGTCGCTGCGATGACACTGGCAAGGACGAAGACCGTCACTCCCATGACGAAAATCAAGCGACGACCGATGGAGTCGCCTAGCTTGCCGACCGAAATCAGCAGCGAGGCAAAAACGAGTGCATAAATGGAGTTAATCCATTGGATGTCCGTGGGAACGAGCTTCAGGTCCGCTGTGACCTGAGGAATAGCAACGTTGACGATGGTCGCGTCAATCATCACCATCGTCACGCCCATGCTGATGAACCCCAAGGCGAACCAGTAGGCGCGTGGTGCCTTTTGGTCGTCTTCGGTGCTCGTCGTGCTCGCCGCGGAGGTATCCATGGAAATCCTTAATTCGAAGGGGTGAGATCAGATTAGTTGAGTCGGTGCCCAATCGGGGCATAAGACGCGAATGAGCCAACCGTCAGAGGCACGTCCTACGATCGGGTTATGCCTTCTGATCAACCCACCTCGGCTCGCACGAGCGACCTGGCTGCCCTCGTCGTTGACTGGGGTGGCGTGCTCACCAACAACTTGGATGAATCCATGGCCGAGATCATGGCGGGTAGTGGTGTTGACATGTCCTACTTTTCGCAAATTCTCGGCGATTGGCTTGGGCCAAATGTGGAGCAGGAAGCGCACGTCAATCCGTTGCATGCGCTCGAACGCGGCGAGATGTTAGTCCCGCACTTTGAGGAACAGCTCGCTGCTGAACTCGCGCGCCGACAAGGCAGTCCGGTCAACCATGTGGGTCTTTTGCAGCGCATGTTTGACGCCATTGAACATGCCCCCCAAATGAATGCCCTGGTCCTGAGGGCTCGACACATGGGGATTGCCACTGCTTTGCTGTCCAATTCCTGGGGCAATGATTACCCCAGGGATGGCTGGGACGACATGTTCGACGTGGTGGTGATCAGCGGTGAGGTCGGGATGCGTAAGCCCGATGCGGAAATCTTTCATCACACCTTGTCTCAATTAGGCGTAGCACCAGAGCACTCGGTGTTCGTTGACGACATCAAACTCAACGTGAATGCGGCCGTTAGCGTGGGCATGGTGGGAATCCATCACACGGACTACGACGTCACGGCTATGGAACTTGATGCGCTGTTTGACCTTCCCTTGAGCGAGCACACCTAATGCGCATGTTCATTCCGCTCTCGCCCGCTCATGTCCAAGAGTTGGCGGCCATTGGTCAGCTAGCCGGACCGCTCGAAGGCGTCATTCCCAATGAAGCCTTTGCCCAGTGGATCGAAAGCGATGATCCGGAGGACATGGAATTCGCCGCGCTCTCTCGGGCGGGAGACCTGGCCTTGCTCCTGGCTGAAACAAACCAGCGCATCGTTGCGGTCGTTGATGTTGATATGGATGTGGATGGGCTGGAGATCAGCGATGAGCCGGCGGGCACAGCCTTTCTTGCGAATGTGTTGTCAAGCCAGATCGCATCGCTTCATGTCGATGACGCCCTGAACAAGACAGTCATCGCCGATGCACGGAAGGCATTGGCTAGCGATGATGATTCCGGCGAAGCCGAGTTAAAAGCCGTGGACGACTGCGACTTGCTGTGGTTTGACGCTCTTGAGCTAGCCGCTGTTGCGGCCAGCCTTAGCTAGCCTTGTGCTGGTTTACCACCGCGGGTGCGATTGCGGGAGCGCTGCGGACGGTCGGACTTTTCGCGAGCTGGTGCTGGTGCTGATGCCGAACTCTTTGATTGCGATCGAGCCGAGGTGGACGGTTTAGATCGTTGTGGCGCACTTTGCTTCGGCTTGCGGCCCGTTTCGCCCAGGTCTTCAAGTTCTTCCGCACCCAATCCAGCGCGCGTGCGCTGAGCACTGGGAAGTTTGCCAGTGGCGTTAGTGGGAATCCCCAGTCCGGTGTACACGTGTTCGGATGAGGAGTACGTCTCAATCGGATCAGGGAAGGCCAAGCCAAGTTCCTTGTTGATCAACTGCCAGCGTGGGATGTCGTCCCAGTCAACGAAACTAATGGCCACACCGCTTGCACCAGCTCGTCCGGTCCGCCCGATGCGGTGGACGTAAATCTTGGCATCCTCAGGACATTGGTAATTGATCACGTGGGTGACGTCTTGCACATCAATTCCGCGGGCCGCCACATCAGTGGCCACCAAAACATCAACCTTGCCGCTTCGGAACGCGCGAAGTGCTTGCTCGCGCGCACCTTGACCAAGGTCACCATGAACAGCACCAGCCGCAAATCCGCGTTCGGTGAGATCATCGGCCACTTTTTGCGCTGTGCGCTTGGTGCGGCAAAAGATCATGCTCAGGCCGCGACCTTCCGCTTGCAAAATTCGGGCGACAAGCTCGACCTTGTCCAAGGCATGCGCTCGCCACACATGTTGTTCGATGCTCAGCACCGTTGACCCGGCGTCATCGGGGTCGGTGGCGCGAATATGGGTGGGTTGGGTCATGTAGCGACGGGCCAGATTGATGATTTGGCCCGGCATCGTGGCGCTGAAGAGCATGGTTTGACGCTTCGCATTGGTCAGCGAGACCAGGTGCTCCACATCGGGCAGGAATCCCAAGTCCAGCATCTCATCGGCTTCGTCAAGGACCAAAATCTTTACATCGGACAAATCAAGGTGTCGTTGCTTGGCCAAGTCGATAAGGCGACCAGGAGTGCCGATGACAACATCAACACCAGAGTTGAGGGCTGCTACCTGTGGCTCGTAGGCGCGACCACCATAAACAGCGAGTACGCGCACATTGCGACGCGCTCCAGCAAGTTCTAAGTCCTTGGCTACCTGAACGCACAATTCGCGAGTGGGCACGATGACCAGCGCTTGCGGTTTGGTGGTTTGGCCGCCGCCGGCATCGGCTGGGGCGGTTATGCGTTGCAAGAGCGGAATTCCGAAACCAAGGGTCTTACCTGTTCCCGTCTTGGCTTGACCGATCAGATCGGTTCCAGCCAAGGCCAACGGCAAAGTTTGCTCTTGAATGGGGAATGCCTCAATGATGCCGGCGGCCTCTAAGGCGTCCGCGGTGGCATCGAGCACACCAAGTTCACGAAAAGTTGTCATAACGAGCCTTCTTCCACAATCGTCGTGGGCGCGACAAGGGTGAAAAGGATCGTCAAGTGTGAGAAACAAACATTCAACGGCCAGGCAGCGCCCGCATATCAAGTTGTCTCAGTCTAGCCGTTAGGTGTTTGTACCCTGCCGACCGCGTTCGTGGCATGGTTAAGTCATGGCTACTGATTCACACGGTGACTTTGAGACTGATTCCCGGCGGCAGGCAGTGATCGACCTGCTCGGCGTTCTGGCCTATGGCGAATTGTCTGGCTTTGAACAACTTGCAGCCGATGCTGGGCGGGCTCCCGACCTCGGCGACAAGGCCGAAATCGCTCAGTTAGCGGCAGCGGAACTTCGCCACTTTGAACTCTTGAGCGAGCGGTTGAAGCAGATGGGTATTGAGGTGGCAGATGCGATGGCGCCATTCGTTCGCGCCGTGGGAATTTTCCACGAAAGCACGGCACCGGCGGATTGGCTCGAAGGCGTGGTTAAGGCGTATGTGGGCAATGGCATCGCGGTTGACTTCTATCGCGAAGTGAGTGTGTTGGTGGATGAGTCCACGCGCGAACTCGTCCTCGAAGTGTTAAGTGATACCGGTCAAGCTGAGTTCGCTGTGGATCGCGTGCGCCGAGCCATTGCCGCTGATCCGGTTGTTGCTGGTCGCTTGGCATTGTGGGGCCGGCGCATCGTGGGTGAAGCGCTTGCGCAGGCCCAGCAGGTAATTTCGCGTCGACCCGCGTTGGCAGATCTGATGCTCGGTGGAAGTGGTTTTGACGTAGTAGCCGTGAGCGAAGTCTTTAATCGCATCACAGCGCAACACACGCGCCGCATGGCCGCACTCGGTCTAGCGGCTTAACCACGATCGGGTGGGTTAGGCGTTGCCAAACCCAACTTTGCGCACGGTGGGCTCACCAATTTCAACGTAAGCCAAGGCGCTGACGGGAACCACCACACGGCGGCCTTTTTCATCGCTGAGTGACAGGGTGCCACCCGCCTTCATGGCTGCAGAAACCGCCTCGGAAACCTCGTCAGGGGACTGGGTGCTCTCGATCACTAATTCGCGTCCGCTGTTTTGGACACCAATCTTGATTTCCACGAGATGTTCTCCTTCGTCGTTTATGAGGTAGTTGTTTAACTCTAGTCAGTTCTTTGTAGAAGTGCCTCGAGGGAAATCAGAAATACCTCGCCAGGCCAATGATGCGGCGAGGGCTTGGGCTTGCTCGCGAGGGATGGTGGGGCCGTCGGCGAGCCAGGCGCGCGCTGAGGTTTGAGCCAAACCAATGAGACTAAATCCCAAAAGCAGAGCTTGTGAGGCTTCCAGTCCGGTTTCATCGGCAATGACTTCGCCGACCAGAACCGCACACCGGCTATTGGCATCGTCAATAAGCGAGCGCACCGCACGCTCTTGCGTCAAATCCGATTCAAAGACCAGTCGCGATGCCCCATCAGGATCGTCAACGAAGGCAAAGTAAGCGGCGATGATGGCTCGCACTCGATCATGGTTTACCTGGGTGGAATTCAGGGCCGTATCAATAGCTGCGATCAAGCTCAGACAACTGTCTTCCAGTAGAGCCAAGTACAAATCCAACTTGCCCGGAAAGTGTTGATACAAAACCGGCTTGCTCACCCCCGCTTGTTCAGCGATGTCATCCATTGACGCAGCGTGGTAACCCGATTGAACAAAGACGCCGCGCGCAACATCAAGCAGTTGTGCTCGTCGTTGTGAACGCGGTAGGCGCACACCACGCGTCGTTGCACCGGTGGGGGATGACATGGTGGTCAGCCTAGTGATTTGACTGTGCGAATCGGGCGTTTAACCCATTCGGCCTAGTCCAAACGGAGGAGCAGATGGTCTAATTGGGTCATGTCCTGCCACCCGTCCCTGGCGAAAAATTGAAACGTGAATCGACCCACTGATCTTGTTGAGGCGCTGCGCCAGGTTGATGGCGTTGCCGCTGCCAAGATCATTGATGACCCTCAGGGTGTAGGAACCTTGCAGTTGGCTCTCAGTGATGAGGCCGACGAGATCAGTGTTGTCATGGAAGTCAACAAGGTTTTGCGTGAACGCTTTGGATTAGGTGTTGATCCTGATCGAGTGGAAGTCATCGACGACGTGGCACCCGGGGACTTGCGTCTTGATGATCGAGAAGAGATCGCCCGTCGCGAGGCCGAGTTCCGCAATCTAGCTTTGCGTTCCGAAACTCCCGTTGACTCTGGCTACACGCTGCCACGATATCGAGATCGACCCGAGACGTTATTGCCGCCGGTAGTCGCACTTCCTGACATTGCTGCAAAGGCGCCACCGCGCGTTAAGATCATTAGTCCAGGCGTTACTCGTAACGCGCGCAAGCGATTGTCGATTCGTCGACTGCAGTTGGTTTCTTTGCCCGATGGCGTCACCACCACGGTGACGTTGGGGATGGGTCCCAACGTTTATGTGGGTCGAGCTACCGCAGCGTTGGATTCTGTTTCCGTTCATCGGGCGGTGGCCGAGTCCACCCTTGCCGCCGTCAGAGGCTATCTAGCCGACGGCGGGACCGTTGAGTTGGAATGCATTGAAGTGGCGCCTGTGGAATCGGAGCAGGTTGCCCTCGTCGTTGTTCGATTGCGTGAGGGTGGAAAGATGTACCGCCTCACCGGTGCCAGTGTGGTTCGTGAGGATGTACGGCAAGCGGTCATTCGAGCGACGCTGGACGCGGTAAATAGGCGCGTGGAAGCCATCATGGAGAAGGGGAGTGAGCAAGCGTAATGACGATCATTAATAACGCTCCTTCCCTGGAAGTCGTGGGTGCTCCGGCCATCGATCCAGGAGTTGTTGAGGATGCGCGCACCTTGGGCATCGCTCCCGATTCGGTCTTGGCCACGGAGGTGCTCGATGGTGGTCGCGGCCGTCGAACCTGGCGAATTAGGACTGCTTCAGCAGACTGTGTTCTACGTCGTCGCCAGTTTCTTGGCGATGAAGATGTGGCAACAACAGTTGCAGCTTCACTAGGTGTTGGTCCTGATGTTGTCAGCAGTCATGTGGCCAGCGGTTTGATATTGACAAAGTGGTTAGACGGATCAATCCCTACCGCACCGCAATTGCGCGAGTCATTTCTTCCCGAACTTGCTCAAGCGTTACTCAAGATCCATTCAGTTACGAGCATTCATGGTCAACCAGTCACTGAGGTAGTTTCTGGGATTGATCCGTTGATGACCCGTGCGGACTATTTGGCGACGATCAAAGGACATAGCGAAATTCCGCAATGGGTTCGCCCGGTGTTAGACATGGATGAGCTTGACGTGATCGCTCACCAACTGGGCCGCATCAGTTCTGCGCAGCCGATGGTCCTGATTCATGGAGATCCAGTTCCAGGAAACATCGTGACGACGCCAACGGGTGTGAAGTTTGTTGACTTTGAGTACGCCGGGGCTGGAAATGCCTGGTACGAGGTGGGTCACGCGGTGGCGGCGCTGAACCTTTCGCACGAGGAGATCATCGAGTTTTCCTGCCACTACGCCGATGTGGACGCTGCTCCCGCGATTGAGGGTTGGTCCTACCTGGCAGCCCAGGCCTGGGCTGTGTGGGTGGCCATGGCCACAGACCCCGGTGCACGCGCGCCTATGTGGCAAGAATGGGCTCAATTGGCTACCCAACGCCTCCTCGACGCCCGCGCCAATGGAGATTTTGAGCGCGTCCTCGCTGAACTGGGCTAGCAAAATACGGCTCAGGCGTGCCGTGCGTGCCTCGGTCAGCGAATCGGCATAAAGTGAGGGTCTGACTCACTTCCCCGAGGATGTGCCCGTGATTCGTTTTGATGACGTCACCAAGATCTACCCCGGCCAGACGCGGCCGGCGCTGGACGATGTCTCGCTGGAGATTGAAAAAGGCGAGTTTGTCTTCTTAGTAGGAACCTCTGGGTCAGGAAAGTCCACCTTCTTGAAACTCGTCCTTCGTGAGGAAAAGACCTCCGATGGCCGCATTCATGTCCTGGGTAAGGACCTCTCCCGTTTGAGTCAGTGGAAGATTCCTGTCCTTCGGCGACAGGTGGGAACGGTGTTCCAAGACTTCCGCTTGCTTCCCAATAAGACGGTCGCGGAGAACGTCGCATTCGCATTGGAAGTTATTGGTCGGCCCGAGCACCAGATCGCCAAGGTCGTTCCTGAGGTGCTCGAGCTCGTGGGCTTGGCAGGCAAGGAAGATCGCCGCCCCGACGAACTCTCTGGTGGCGAGCAACAGCGAGTTGCTATTGCCCGCGCATTCGTGAACAAGCCCATGTTGTTAATCGCCGACGAGCCCACTGGAAACCTTGACCCCAACACCAGCGTCGGAATTATGAAGTTGCTGGATCGAATTAATCGCACGGGCACGACCGTCATCATGGCTACTCACGATGCGGCCATCGTTGACCAGATGCGTAAACGTGTGATTGAACTTGATGGTGGACATCTGGTTCGTGACCAATCCCGTGGCGTCTACGGCTATGCCCGTTGATCTGAACTGTCCCAACAACTCGTAAGGAACTCATGCGCGCCCAATTCGTAGTCTCTGAGGTGGCTATCGGCCTTCGCCGAAACCTCACGATGACCATCGCTGTGGTTGTTACCGTCGCGATTTCTTTGGCGTTATTTGGCGCCGGGTTGTTGATGCGCGCTCAAGTCAGCACGATGAAGGACTTTTGGTACGACAAAGTTGAGGTATCAGTTTTCTTGTGTAGCGATCAAAGCGATGCTTCGCCATGCATTGATCCCACCAGTGGCCGCGCCCAAAACATCACAGCAGCTCAGCGCTCACAACTGGGCAAGGACCTCAAGTCGTTGCCACAGGTCGAGACCGTCTTTTACGAAAGCAAGCAAGAAGCATTCACACGCTTTAAGGAGCAGTTCAAGGATTCGGCTATCGCCAATAACGTGACTGCTGATGCTTTGCCCGAGTCGTATCGAATCAAGCTCAGGGATCCGACGCAGTACGTCATCGTGGCCAGCGCTATTCAGGGTCGTGCTGGCGTGGAGCAAGTGCAGGATCAGCGCGCGCTGCTCGATCGGTTCTTTAAGTTGCTCAATGGATTGCAAGTCTTTGCGCTCGTGATCGCGTGCTTCCAACTTTTGGCTGCTGCATTGTTGATCTGGAACACCATTCGCGTGGCTGCGTTCAGTCGTCGTCGCGAAACCGGGATCATGCGCCTCGTTGGGGCATCCAACTTCTATATTCAGTTGCCCTTCTTGCTCGAAGGCGCCCTGGCCGGCTTAGCCGGCGCGCTTATTGCCTCGTTGGGCCTTGTTGGAGTGAAATCCTTCTTTATCGACCAACGCCTGGCCGAAAGCTTCAAGTTCACCACGTTTATTGGTTGGGATGCGGTGTTTACGGTGATCCCGATTTTGATTCTCTTGGGCGCGGGACTGTCAGCTTTGGTGTCCTTCCTCACGCTGCGGAAGTATTTGCGCGTCTAATGGCCAAGGAACAAGGCCGCAAACTCATCGCCTCAAACAAAAAGGCTCGCTACGAGTACGCCATCGAAGACACTTTTGAGGCCGGCATGATGTTGACCGGCACTGAAGTGAAATCCTTGCGAGCCGGACGCGCTTCGCTCATTGATGGTTATGCCGCGATCAAGGATGGCGAAGTCTGGTTGCACGGTGTTCACATCGCCGAATACACCGAGGGGACCTGGAACAACCACGAACCGCGACGCCCCCGCAAACTGCTGTTGCACGGCCACGAGATTGACAAGTTGATTCAAAAAACTAAGGAAAAGGGCTTCACAATTGTTCCCCTGTCCCTGTACTTCAAGGACGGCAAAGCCAAGGTTGAAATTGGTGTGGCTCGAGGTAAGAAGATTCATGACAAGCGTCAGGCCTTGGCTGAACGCCAGGCTACGCGTGAAACTGCTCGCGCCATTAGTGATGCGCGAAAGAGCAACCCGCGCGCCTGAGAGTCATCCCTAGATTTACCGTGATCCTGCGCGCGAAGGAGATGTCTGACGCGTGGCGTACCATGGGGGCATAACTAAATAGGGGGGTGAACGGTTTCGACTTCGGATGTCGATTCAGAGGAAGCGGGCCGAGGAATTCGGTACTGATCTCGTGAACCATGTGCCGTAAACCAATAAGTGCCGATAACACGCGCACTGGCTTCGCACTCGCCGCCTAGGCGAGAGCTCTAAGTAAGCCCGTCAGCCCGAGAGTGCTTCCGGCTCGGAATCTGGCGTCGCTAGGAAGCTCAACTTCACCGCTGGGTCACGCAGTGGTGAGGGACATCAAACAGTGACTGAGCCTGTCGACGACTTGCCTGTGTGATCGTCGGGGCTAAGAAAAGCGCAGCAGGCTGCGCCCGGAGAAGCTCTGCTCCGGTACCGAAGGACCCGGGTTCGATTCCCGGCACCTCCACAAAAAACGCTTTGCCCATGTTCGGGCAAGGCGCTTTTTTCGTGTGGAGTTACGCGTTGTGGGGTGAGACGATAGAGCCATGTTGTTTGAGTCACGTGTAGCGCTGATTACTGGCGGAACTCGCGGAATCGGTCTTGCCGCCGCGCGAGGCATTGCCGAAGCGGGTGCGACTGTCATCTTGCTGGGAGTTGACCGCGATAGAGCGCTAGCCGCCGCCGAAGGATTGCAGGCCGATGGCCTCGATGCCATCGGAATTGTTTGCGATGTCTCAGATCCCCGTGCGGTTTATGCGTTGCCTGACCTACTTGGCCCTTTGGCGGCTGTCGACATCCTCGTCAATAGTGCTGGTGTGATGGCCGAGCGCATGTCAAAGACTCTGCGTACGTCGCCCGAGGAGTGGCGGCGGGTGATGTCGGTGAACCTCGACGGCTCGTTTTACGTCACCAGCACCTTCGTTCCGGGAATGGTCGAGCGACGTTGGGGTCGCGTGGTCAATGTGTCGGCATGTCTAGGTCGACTAACTGGTCCTGGAACAGGGGGAGGGTTAGCGCCCTATCGGGTGTCGAAGGCCGCCATGAATGCGATGACACGCAATCTCAATGCTGAATTGCGTAGCGGCGCGGCCGGAGTCCTGGTTGACGCGATGTGCCCAAATCACTGCCGCACCGACATGGGTGGCCCCAATGCACCGCGATCGGCCGAACAAGGGGCCGACACCATCGTGTGGCTTGCCACGCGGCCGGACGATTCGCCCACAGGTTTGCTATGGGAAGACCGAGAGGTCGTGCCGTGGTAGATCCGCCAAACTCAGTGCCCCTGTGTGGCGTTAAGGATTTTTAGGGTATTCACGATGATCACTAACTGAGGGGGCTATCGCCTGATTGGTTGATTCCCTTAGACTGTGCGAAATTGTCACGTCCAGTCAGGGAGTTCTCGTGGGTTTAGGTCCAGTTGACGTCGTCATTATCGGATTTCCAGGTAACAAGTTCACCGGTCAGATTGCTCCGGCGATCCTTGAGCTGGTGGAGAACAGAACTATTCGCATCATTGACTTGCTCTTTGTGAGCAAGGATTCCGATGGAGTGGTGACCACGTTCGAAATCGCTGACCTTGACCCCGAGATCGGTCCTAGCTTCTTGGCGGTTGAGGTTTCTCAGCCTGGTGCGCTGGACTTTGACGACGCTGAGGAAATTAGTGAAGATCTGCCCGCAAACAGTTCAGCACTGCTCGTAGCTTTTGAAAACACCTGGGCAGCTCGCTTTACCGATGCCATTCGCGCGGCCGATGCAGTCGTCATCGACCAGATTCGCATACCGGCCAATGCCGTCGAGGAATTGCTTTCTTAGTCTAAAGATCCTTCTCTGAAAGGTTGTTGTCATGGGTTTAGTACGAGTTGCAGCACGAACAGCAGTGATTTCTGGAACGGCAACGGCCGTTTCCGGTCGAGTCGCACAACGTCAAGCACTTCAGTACAACGAAAAGGTCCAGGCCCAACAAGCCGCAGCACCTGCCGCCCCCGCAGCGGCTCCGGCCGCCGACGACTCGATGGCGAAGTTGCAACAGTTGGCTGACCTTCATAGCCAGGGCGTCTTGTCCGATGAAGAGTTCACCGCCGCGAAGGCTAAGGTTCTCGGTATCTGACGTAAGCAGGGCCAAGCGGTAGTAGTTGTGCCACACTTGTTTCACCCTTAAGTCCCGTTTCCCTACGCTCGTGGTTTCCCGGAGGAATGCTGTGAAAATTTTGATCCTTGGTTGTGGCCAGGCTGGTTTGAAAGTTGCCGAGCAGGCAAAGGCAAAGGGTTGGGAAGTCATCGGTACTACGACGACTGAGGGTCGCGTCGCCGAAATTGAAGCGGTGTGCGACAAGGCCGTTGTGGTCCTTGGATCAGATCGCGAAGGCGTGAAGGCAGCCGCTGAGGGAGTAGACGCCATCGTCGTTTCGGTGAGCCCGTCAGCCGTTCGCTCGGCGAAGAAGGAAGACCGCGGACCGATCTATAAAGAGGTACTCGTTGAGTCTGGTTTGAGTGCCTCGGCCGCACACGATCGCGTGATCTTCATGTCCTCAATTTCGGTTTATGGCGATGGAACACAAGAGCCCGGTCAGTTCCTGACCGAAGCAACCCCTCGGGCCATTAACGACGAGCCATCGACCATCTTCTTCTCCGCTGGCGAAGATGCAGCAATGCAAGCCGCCCACGGCACCGTCTTGCGCCTGCCAGACATCTACAGCGCGGATAGCGACTTTGGCGAGCGCGTGCAACTGGCCCACGAATACATGGGCGGATCTACCCCCTTTGATCGAGCAGATGCCTATCACCCCATCCACGTGGAAGATGTCGCTCGAGCTGTGATCCACATTTTGGAAAATGACGTGGAAGGTCGATACAACGTCGTTCCTGATGGCGTCGTACCGGCACCGACCGTGGGTGACTTCTGGGACAAGATCGCGGACAAGACTGGCCAAGAAAAGCTGGAATTCCGCGGCGAGATTCGTACGCCCGTGCAGCAATCAACCTCAGAGAAGTTCCGCGCAACTGGATTTGAGTTCAAGCACCAAATCAGCGAAGTCGTCTAGCCGGGGTCGGAGTGGCCCGCAACTGCGTGGTGGGGCGTGGTCTCTTCGAGGATCAATGCAACCCCTATCTCGTGTCAGCTGGGAGTTTTCTTAGCTCAGCACCTATGGTTTCGATCTATTCCCACCATGTCGCTCCTGAGGTGTTGACCACCGTGAGCTTGACCGAAATGTGGCCCAGCCCCAACACAGCGTGATGACGACCA